>NZ_JBSFHA010000006.1:0-247062 GCF_053596855.1 Streptomyces sp. NPDC001617 | reverse complement strand
CGTCGTCCCGGTCGACGGTCCAGTCATCGGCGAAGTGCCGGTCGCCAGTGGCGTCGGGCACGTACTTCACAGTGACAACGATCCTCAAGCTCACGACTCTTTCTCCTTAACTGACGCCCATGAAAGGGACAGACATGACAGGCATACGGCGCATCACCGGCCGCTGCGTCGCAGCCGCACGCGATACGAGTAGTGCTCGGGCAGGAAGTGGCTGATGGCCAGCTCGACGAGCTGCCCGGCCACCGTCTGGTAGAGGCGGTCGATGCGCAGCAGGGCACGGCCGGGCTCGCAGCCGAGGTGTTTGGCGAGCTGAGGGGTGGCCTCGGCGACCGTGATGCTCTGCTCGGCCTCGGCGATCGGCTCGGGCAGCCGCTGGTCGAGCAGCCCGATGACGGTGAAGGCGTTGGGTGTGCCCGGGAGCGTCAACTCCTCGACGGATTCGAGGAGTCGGCCGACGGAGGGCGGCAGCCAGACCGACGTGTGGCAGAACGCGACGTCCTCGTGGAGCCGCAGGAAGGCCAGCTTGTGCACCCGGTCGGTGTGCAGACCGAGCCGGCCCGCCGCGTCGACGTCGACCCGCCGGTGCAGGGGCGTGACGACGTCCATACGGGTGTCGATGGACAGCCCCATCAGATCGTCCACCGAGCCGAACTGCCGCAGATACTGCTCCTCGCGGGGTGTGGCGAACGTGCCGCGCCCCGGCACCCGGTAGACCAGCCCCTCCGCGACCAGGTCCTGGAACGCACGCCGCACCGTCTGCCGGCTGACCCCGTACGTCTCGGCCAGCTCGGCCTCCGTCGGCAGCCGCACCCCTTCCGGGTAGTCGTGCCGCAGGATCGCCACGCGCAGCTCCCGTGCGAGCCGGAAGTACGTGCTCTCCCGCTGTGTCTGCTCAGCCATCGTGACCGTCCCGTTCAGCCATCGAGACCGCCCCTTGCCACCAACTGGGCCGCGATCACGTTCCGTTGGATCTCGTTCGTGCCCTCGCCCACGATCATCAGCGGGGCGTCACGGAAGTACCGCTCGACGTCGAACTCCGTCGAGTAGCCGTAGCCCCCGTGAATCCGCACGGCGTTGAGCGCGATCTCCATCGCGGTCTCGGAGGCGAACAGCTTGGCCATGCCCGCCTCCATGTCGACCCGGCGCCCGGCATCCGCCTCCCGGGCCGCGTAGAGCGTCAGTTGGCGGGCCGCGGTGAGCTTGGTCGCCATGTCGGCGAGGTAGTTGCCGATCGACTGGTGGCGCCAGATCGGCCTGCCGAAGCTCTCGCGCTCCTGGGCGTAGCGCAGCGAGTCGTCCAGCGCCGCCCGCCCCACCCCCAACGCCCGTGCGGCGACCTGGAGTCGGCCCGTCTCCAGCCCCTTCATCATCTGGCCGAAGCCCTGTCCCTCCTCGCCGCCCAGCAGCGCATCGACGGGCACCCGGTAGTCCTCGAAGGACAACTCGCAGCTCTCCACACCCTTGTAGCCGAGCTTGGGCAGGTCGCGGGAGACGACCAGGCCGGGTCCGTGCTCGGCGAGGAGGATCGAGATGCCGGCGTGGCGCGGCTCGGCGGTCGGGTCGGTCTTGCACAACAGCGCGATCAGGCCGGCCCGGCGGGAGTTGGTGATCCAGGTCTTCGCCCCGTTGACGACGTACTCCTCGCCCTCGCGCCGCGCGACCGTCGTCATCGCCTGCAGGTCGGAACCACCGCCCGGCTCGGTCAGCGCCATGGTCGCGCGGACCTCTCCGGTGGCCAACCGCGGCAGATGGCGCCGCTTCTGCTCCTGTGTGCCGTACAACAGCAGCAACTTGGCCACGACCGTGTGCCCGCCCATCGCCCCGGCCAGGCTCATCCAGCCACGCGCGAGTTCCTCCGTGACCAGCACGAAGCAGGGCGTGGAAACGGGGTTGCCGCCATACTCCTCCGGGATCGCCAGCCCGTAGATGCCGAGTTCCTTCATTCGCTCGATGAGGTTCTCGGGATAGGTGTTGGCGTGCTCCAGTTCCTGGACGACCGGCTTGACGTCCTTGTCGACGAACTCGCGCACGGTCCGTACGACGAGCCGCTCGTCGTCGGAGAGGATGTCCAGGGCGCTCATCGCACGGATCTCCACATCGTCGGGGGAAGCCAGGGAATCGGGGAAGTCGAGGAACCATCGGGGGCAGCCACGGCATCAGATGACGGCGTCGGCGCGCAGCGCCTCGATGTCGTCGTGAGTACGGCCGAGTTCGGCGAGGATCGCCTCGGTGTGCTCGCCCACGGCCGGTACCGGATCCATGCGCGCGGGCACCCCCGCGAGGTCGGCCGGCGGCAGCAGTGCCTGCACGGTCGCACCGGGCACGGCCACCTCCTGCCACCGCCCTCGCGCGGACAGCACCGGGTGGTCGAGGAACGCGGCGACGTCGTTGACCCCCGCGCAGGCGATGTCGATCTCCGCCAGGTCCTGGAGGATCTCCTCGGCGTCGGAGCGCGCGAAGCGCTCGGCGACGATCGCGTTCAACTCCTCACGGTGGAGCACACGGTGGGAGCCGGTGGCGAAGCGGGGATCGTCCGTCAGCTCCGGCCGGCCCAGGAACCGGTCGCACAGGGTCGCCCATTCGCGCTCGTTCTGGATGGAGAAGAGAACCTGCTTTCCGTCGGCGGTGGTGAAGGCGCCGTACGGTGCGATGGTCGCGTGCTGGGTGCCGAGCCGGGCGGGCTGACTGCCGCCGTACCGCGTGTAGTTGGCGGGCTGCCCCATCCACTCGGCGAGCGCCTCGAAGAGGGACACCTCGACGGGATGCACCCGGCCCGTGGTGGCCCGCGTGTACAGGGCGGTCAGGACGCCGGTGTACGCGTACATCCCGGCCGCGATGTCGGCGACGGAGATGCCCACGCGGGCGGTCCCTTCGCCCGTTCCGGTGAGGGAGACCAGGCCGGTCTGGCACTGCACCAGCAGGTCGTACGCCTTGCGGTCGGCCCATGGCCCGGTCGTGCCGTAGCCGGAGATCGTGCACGGGATCAGCCGAGGGTGGCGTTCGACGAGCGCGCCGACGCCGAGGCCGAGCCGGTCGGCGGCGCCCGGTGCCAGGTTCTGTACGAACACGTCGGCGCCGTCGAGGAGTTGGCGCAGGATGGCCTGGCCGCGAGGGTCCTTGAGATCCAGTGTGAGGGACTCCTTGGACCGGTTGAGCCAGACGAAGTAGCTGGAGTGGCCGTGCACGGTCGTGTCGTAGCGGCGCGCGAAGTCGCCCTCGCCCGGTCGCTCCACCTTGATCACGCGCGCGCCGAGGTCGGCGAGCTGCCGGGTGGCGTAGGGCGCGGCCACGGCCTGCTCCAGGCTGACCACCGTGATGCCGGAGAGGGGAAGCTGCTGCACGGTCACCGTCATGCCTCCAGGCCCTGGTGGGGGAACTGCGTTCGCAGCACCTCGTGCGCCCTGGCCCACGTCAGGCCGTCCAGCAGCGCCGGCACGTCCGGACCGCAGGCAGCGGCCTTGGCACGGACATCGCCGTCGGAGAGCGGGCGCTGAGGCGATCCGGGCGGCAGTGCCAACGCGGTGTACACCTCGCTGCCGTCGGCCAGTTCGACCCGGAGACGGACCTCGCCGTCCAGCAGAGTGCTGCTCTCGCCCGGCAGCAGGACCGTGCGCACGCGATCGACGAGTTTCTGCGCCTCGGGCCGGCGCACCGCCTCGTCCGTGAAGCTGTCGAAGCCCGGACAGTCGTCCAGCAGTGCCGCGGCCACGGCGTACGGCAGTGAGAACTTGCCTTCCAGTCCGGTTTCCGGCCGGTCGTGGAGGAGCGGCTGAACGGTCCCCGCAGGCGTCGTCACAGTGATCGCGCTGATCTCCCCGCCCACCTGGTCTCGTACCTCACGCAGTGCGGCAATGGGCCTCTGCATGGCGTAGCAGCAGGGAAAGAGCTTGACGGCGAGGCCGCCCGGAACGGCCGGCGCCTCCGGGAAGCCGGACACCGTCCCCCCGACCCGCCTCAGCCACGCCTCCAGCGCCCGCGGATCAGCGGTGGCCCCCGCCCGCGCCAGCCGCGCGGCCCGTACACCCGCGTCGGCCGCGAACCCGACCTGCAGCGACTTGCTGTGGGTCCCGAACGCCTCCTGGACCCCGCCCGCAGCGGGCACGGCAAGAGCCATCGCCGTCGCGAGCCCCTCCACGTCCAGGCCGAGGGCGACACCCGCCGCCACGGCGGCGGCCGGAGCACCCGCCGTGCAGGTCGCATGCCACCCCGCCGCGTAGTGCCCCCAGCCGAGCATCGCACCGAGGCGGGCCATGACCCCGGCGCCCACCAGATAGGCGCGGGCATCCCCGCCCACCGCGAGCACGGCAGGCACGGTGACCACGGAGACGTGCGTGGTGGTGTCCGTGTGCAGGTCGTCGAAGTCCAGCACATGGGCCATGGCCGCCCAGCGCGCCGCGTCCGGCAGCGGTGCGGCGACAGAGCGCAGGGGATGGGTCCGGGCGGCCAGGGCCACCGCGACGGTGTCGGCCAACGCCCGCTCCGCGAGCGTCAGATCATCGGGCGTCGCGCGGTACTCGTGGGCCCACTCGGCGAGGGCTCGGGCGACGGTCAACGGTCTCCCCAGGGGTTCGGTGCCTGCTTCTCGTACGGGGCCTGCTTCCCGTACGGCCAAAAGGTCCTCCACGGCCCGAAGGTCCTCCATGGCCCGAAGACCCTCCGCCAGATTTGTACGGCCAAATCCGCGACCCTGTCAACGACGAACCCACCACCCTGACCTGTGGCTTACCGCACTGTCCCGACGTGGCGCGGACGACATCCACACCATGCCGGTGCTTTGTACGCAACAATGCGACACCTCGTCAGGCACGCCCTCGGGAGTCCCGTTGCCCCGTTCCGAATCCGCACCCGCCACGTCCGTACCCGCAGCCGACTTCCGCGTCCTCGAGGAGACCGCCCGCACCTGGCGCCCCGACGACGTCCGAACGACCGACGCCCTCGACCCCGCCCCCACGGCGGCCCTCTCCGCCGTACTCGACCTTCCCGAGCCGGTCGCCGGCGACGGCGATCCGCTGCCGCCCCTGTGGCACTGGCTGCACTTCCTGTCCTGGCCGCGGCACACCGAACTCGGCCCCGACGGACACCCGAGGGACGGTCGCTTCCTGCCCCCGCTGCCGCAGCGGCGGAGGATGTTCGCGGGCGGGCGGCTGGAGGTGACCGCTCCGCTTCTGCTGGGCCGGCCGGCCGAGCAGCACAGCCGGGTCAGCCAGGTGCGGGCGAAACGCGGCCGCAGCGGTGACCTGCTCTTCGTCACCGTGCGCAGCGAGTACCGGCAGGACGGGCGGCTGTGCCTCAGCGAGGAACAGGACCTGGTCTACCGCAGCGGCGGCGACGCACCCGTGCCAGCCGCGCTGACCCTCGACCCGGAGGCCCGCCCGCACGAGGGCGCCGCCCCTTGGCGGCAGGAGTGGCGCACCGACCCCACCCTCCTGTTCCGCTTCAGCGCCCTCACCGCGAACGCCCACCGCATCCACTACGACACCCCGTACACGACCGGCGTCGAGGGCTACCCCGGGCTGGTCGTGCACGGGCCGCTGCTGGTCCTCGCCATGCTCGAACCGGTCCGCCGGCAACAGCCGTCGCGACCCGTCCGGTCCGTCTCGTACCGGCTGCTCAAACCCGTCTTCTGCGGTGAGCGGCTCCTCGCCCGCGGCGGCCCGGAGGGTGACGGTTCGGCGGCCCGGATGAGCATCGCGAGCCACCGGGAGGAAGCCCACGCCCGGGCGGACGTGGGCTTCGGGTGAGGCCCTGAACCCCTGCTGCGGGAAGCTTTCTGCAGACTCAGTTCTCGCGGCTGGGATCGCACAGCACCATGACCGCGCGGGCCACGAGTTCGCCCGCGCCGCCGAGTTCCTGGCGGTAGCGGCCCGTCGTCCCCCGTACGGTCTCCGCGAAGGCCGGATCCGCGGCGCGGGCGCGGGCCGGCACCGGGAGTTCCTGGGCCATCGCGCGGCGGCGTGCCAGCAGCGCGATGATCTCGTCGTCGAGACGCGCTATCCGGTCGAGTGACGGGTCCACCGTCGGCTCGGCAGCCTGCTTCGTCGTCACGAGGTCACTCCGTTCGCCCGCGGGTGCCGGATCGCGGCTCCCGTCCGTCCTCATCGCAGTTGGTCCTTCATCACTTTGCCCGTGGCGTTGATCGGCAACTCCTCGCGGAACTCGACGGATCGAGGCACTTTGAATCCGGCCATGTGCTCGCGGCTCCAGGAGATCAGCTCCGCCTCGGTCACCGGCCCGTGCCGCACGACGAACGCCTTGCCCACCTGTCCCATCCGTTCGTCGGGTACGCCGATCACCGCGACCTGCGCCACCGCCGGATGTCTCAGCAGGAAGCCCTCGATCTCGGCCGGGTAGGCGTTGAAGCCGCCCACGAGGAACATGTCCTTCTTGCGGCCGACGATCCTCAAGTGCCCCCGCTCGTCCAGGGTTCCGAGGTCACCGGTGTGCAGCCAGCCGTCCGGGTCGATCGCCTCTGCGGTGGCCCGCGGGTCGTCCAGGTAGCCGCGCATCACGCTGTAGCCGCGCACCAGGACCTCGCCGTCGTCGGCGATCCGCACCTCGACGCCCTCGCACGGGGTGCCGACGGTGGTGGCGATGTCCTCGAAGGAGTCGCCGGGGCGGGAGGCGGTGACCGTGCCGGCCTCGGACAGGCCGTAGCCCGTCATGATCGAGCGGAAGGGGAGTTCCTCGCGGACACGGCGGATGAGTTCGACCGGGATGTCGGCCGCACCGGTGACCGCGCACCGCAGCGAGGACAGGTCCCGGCCGCCCTTCTCCTGCGCCTCCAGCAGGGAGTGGTAGAGCGTCGGTGCCCCCGGCAGCATCGTGATCCGCTCGCGCTCGACCAGGTCGAGCACGCGGTCCACCTCGAAGACCGGCACGGGCAGGATGGTCGCGCCGCGGATCAGCGAGGCGATACAGCCCGCCTTGTAGCCGAAGATGTGGAAGAACGGGTTGACGATCAAGTAGCGGTCGCCCTCCCGGAGATCGGCCAGGTCGCACCACTCCGCGTACAGGCGCAGCGTCTGGGCGTGCGTCATCAGCACACCCTTGGGCCGTCCCGTCGTCCCCGAGGTGAAGACGATGTCGGCCACGTCGTCGCCGCTCACCTCGCGCTCGAAGGGCGAACCGCCGTCCAGGAAGCCGCACTTGAGGTCGATCACCGGAACACCGGGGGGCCCGGTGAACTCCAGCCCCAGGAAGCCCTGTTGGACCAGCACGGCCTTGGCGCCGCTGCGTACCACGATGTCGTGCGCCTCGGCCGCCTTGAACCGGGTGTTGACCGGGACGAGGACCCCGCCCGCCGTCAGCAGCCCGAACGCTGCCACGATCCACTCGGCGGAGTTGGGCGCCCAGATCGCCACCCGGTCGCCCCTGCCGACGCCGAGCGAGGCGAACGCGCCCGCCGCCACCCTTACCCGGTCGGCGAGTTGGGCGAAACTGAGGCGGAGCGGGCCGTCGACGACCGCTTCGGCGTCACCGAAGCGGTCGGCCGCGCTGAGCACCATCCGGGGGATGGTCTCCCATGTCATGCGTGGGGCCATGTCAGGCCGGGATCAGCCGGGACAGGTTGCCGCCCATGATCTTCGCCTGGTGGGCCTCGGGGAGACCCTGGATGGCGTCGACGTACGAGGTCGGCTGGGCCAGGCCCTCGGGGTGCGGGTAGTCCGAGCCGAACAGCACCCGGTCCACGCCGATGAGGTCCACGAGGTCGCTCAGGTTCTCCTCGTAGAACGGGCTGACGTGAATGCTGTCCTTGACCGCCTGCACCGGGTCGCCGAGGAACTGCTCCGGCATCTTCTTGTGGACGTCGGCGAGTTGGTCGAGCAGCGGCGCCACCCAGGAGGAGCCGTTCTCGATCAGCGCGATCTTCAGTTCCGGGTGGCGGAACAGCGCGCCGTGGCACACCCAGGACGCCACCGCGTCCTGGATCGGCCGCCACTCGTTCACCTGGCGGAAGGCGTTCGACTTGAACGGCAGCATCTCGGCGGAGCTGCCCTCCCAGTCGTTGGCGTACCGGGAGTACCCGCTGTCGGAGGAGTGCATCGCGACCAGCACGCCGGTCTCCACGACCCGCTTCCAGAACGGGTCGAACTCCTCCATGGCGAAGGACCGTGAGCCGCCGTACCCCGGAACCGGCGCGGGCCGGACGAGAATCGCCTTCGCACCGCGCTCCACGGCCCAGTTGAGCTCCGCGATCGCCTTCTCCACGATCGGCAGGGTGATCACCGGGGTGGTGAAGATCCGGTCCTTGTAGTTGAACGACCAGGTCTCGTACAGCCACTCGTTGAGCGAGTGGATCACGGCGTGGATGAGCTCCGGGTGGTGCCGCATCCGCTCCTCGATGAGGCTCGCGAGTGTCGGGAACATCAGCGTGCGCTGTACGCCGAGCTCGTCCAACAGCTCCAGGCGCGGCCCCGGTTCGCGGTAGGCGGGGATCGAGCGCATCGGCTCGCCGAAGATCTCCCGGCGGGACTTGCCGTCCGGGTTGCCCACGCGGAAGTACTCCTCCATGGCGCCCGGGCGGGCGACCACCTCGAAGGTGGGGTTCGGGATGTAGTCACTGATCTGACCGAGGATCGCGATCTTCGTACGGCCGCGGACCTGTACGTACTCGATCGCTCCCGCGTACTGCTTCGGGAGGAACTTGGTCAGCGCCTCCTCGGTCTCGTACAGGTGGTTGTCCGCGTCGAAGAGCGGATACGGCAGCACACGCGAAGACATGAGACCCTCCTTTGCGATTTGAGAGAATCATATTCTCATCAATTGCGTACGGCAATGTCCTGTCGGAGCCGGAACTTCTGCACCTTGCCGCTCGCCGTCCGTGGGAACTCCTCGACCTCGTGCAGCTCCTCGGGCCACTTCTGCCGGGCCAGACCGACCTGTTCGAAGTGGGCGCGCATCGCGTCGAGCGTGGGAAGAGGGTGTCCGGGCAGCATGCGCAGGAAACCGGCCGCGTGTTCGCCGAGCCGTGCGTCGGGGGCGGCCACCACCGCGGCCTCCGCGACGCCGGGCAGGGAGAGGAGCACCTCCTCGACCTCCATCGCGCTGATGTTCTCGCCGCCGCGGATGATGATGTCGGCCTTGCGGCCGGTGATGGTCAGATAGCCGTCCTCGTCCAACTCGCCCATGTCGCCGGTGTGGTACCAGCCGTCGTCGTCGAACGCCCGCGCCGTCAGGGCCGGGTCGGTGTAGCCGAGGCACAGGTCCGGGCCCCGGCTGAGGATCTCGCCGTCCTCGGCCAGCCGTATCTCCACGCCCGGCAGCGCGTCGCCGTCCGTGAACAGCCGCTTGGGCTCGGGAGCGGTGTGCCGGGAGGAGGTGATCGAGGGGTGCTCGGTGCTGCCGTACGCCCGGAAGACATGGATGCCGAGGCCGGCCAGCCGGGTGGTGACGGCCGTCGGCACGGACGAGCCGCCGAGGCCCGCGTAGCGCAGGTAGCGCAGATGGTCGGCGGTGAAGTCGGGGTGGTCGAGAAGGCTTGTGACGTAGTACGGCGCCCCGCCGCCGATGTGCAGTGCGTGGCCGGTCATCAGGCGCAGGGCCTGGGCCGGGTCCCAGATGTCGGTGAGGTTGACGGGGGTGCCGTCCAGGACCGGGATCAGGAAGGCGTTCACCATGCCGATGAAGTGGCCGACGGGCGCGGCGGTGAGCTGTTTGCCGCGGTCGGGCGGGTAGCTGGCGGCGAGTTGGCGGGTCTCGTGGCCGAGGGTCTGGTGGCTGTGGACGACGCCCTTCGGGTCGCGGGTCGTGCCGGAGGTGAAGGCGATCAGGGCGGCGGAGGTCGGGTCGGCCGGGAGGGTTCCGGTCAGGGGTTCGTCACTGAGCAGGTCCTCGAAGTCCTCGATCTGCGGCTCGTGCTGGGCGGTGCGCCCCACCACGCCCACCACGGGCACGTTCGCGCACAGGTCCGGCTGGAACGCCAGGCGCCCGAACCGTTCGGCGGCGACGAAGGCGCTCGGCTTGACCGCGTCGAGGATGTAGCCGACCTCCTTGCGCCCGTAGAAGTGGACGATCGGCACGACGGCCGCCCCGAGGAACGCCGACGCCCAGAACACCGCGGCGGCCTCCATCCAGTTGGGCAGCTGGAAGGCGATCGTGTCACCGGGCCCCACGCCCCGCTCGCGCAGTCCGCCCGCCAGTCGGCGCGCGATCTCCTCGACGTCCCGGAAGGTACCGGACCAGGGGTGGGCGTGCGAGTGCACCCGGAACTCGGTGTCCGGCGCCGCCGCCAGGCCCCGCGTCAGCAGGTCACCGATCGTGTCCCGGGTCCACCAGCCCTCCGCTGCGTAGCGCTCGGCCAACTCGACGGGGATCTTTCGCATCTGCGGCTACCTCCAGGACTGCGGCGGCTCTTTCAAGGCATCGGAAGGCATCGGACTTGCGGCGACCAGCGGCGCATACGCTATTCTCGCTTTTTGAGAATGCCAATATCCCTCGGGGGTAATCGAGTGATCGACCTTGAGCTGGACGACGGCCTGGCCGTCCTCACGATCGACCGCCCCCACGCCCGCAACGCCATCTCGCTCGCCACGATGGACGAGTTGGAGAAGGCCCTGGACGCGGCGGCCGGCGCGTGGGCACTGGTGATCCGGGGCGCCGGGGACCGGGCCTTCGTCTCCGGGGGAGACCTCAAGGAACTCGCCGCGATCCGCACCGAGGACGACGCGGCGGCGATGGCGTGGCGGATGCGCGGCATCTGCGACCGGATCGCCGCCTTCCCCGCCCCCGTCGTCGCCGCCCTCAACGGCCATGCCCTGGGCGGTGGGGCCGAGGTCGCGGTCGCCGCCGACATCCGCGTCGCCGCCGACGACATCAGGATCGGCTTCAACCAGGTGACCCTCGCGATCATGCCGGCCTGGGGCGGCGCGGAACGCCTCGCGGGTCTGGTCGGACGCGGCAGGGCGCTGATGCTCGCCGGGACGGGAACGGTGCTCTCCGCCGCCGAGGCGCACACGCTCGGACTGGTCGACCGCGTACTGCCCCGGGCCGACTTCGACGAAGGGTGGCGTACCCTCGCCCGCTCCCTCGCGACCGGCCCTGCGGCCGAGATCAAACGCGTGGTGGGCGACGGCACTTCGGCGGACGAGGCGGTCCGCGCCTTCGCCCGGCTGTGGGCCGCCGACGCGCACTGGGAGGCGGCGGACCGGGTGACGACGCGGAGGAAGTGACCGATGCCCGGCCTCCTGGGCCTTGCCTGCCACAGCGACATCATCGACGCCGTGGCCGATGTGCGCGACGGTCGGTACGGGGTGAGGTGCTCACTCCGACCCGGCCGTAGTGCGCGTCCCCATAAGTCCAACCACGCTCCGGCACGGCTGGCGGAACGGCTGACGGGCGACGCGTGAGGAACACGTCGCCCGCCAACTCCCCTGCACTACTCAGGTGTTGCGCCCTCCGTTGACCCCGATCACCTGCCCGGTGATGTAGCCCGCCTCCTCGGACACCAGGAAGGAGCAGGTGGCCGCGATGTCCTCGGGGCGCCCCGGACGCCGTACCGGAGTGCGCTCCGCGTGGTAGTCCACCGAGCCGCCGAGCAGCCCCTGTTCCTCGGAGGCACGCAGCATCGGCGTGTCGATGAAACCGGGCGGAATGGTGTTCACGGTGATGCCCACCGGACCGAGCTCCAGTGCCAGGGACTTGGTGAAACCGACCAGCCCGGCCTTCGAGGCGACGTAGTGCGCCATGTACGGCTGCCCCGAATGCGTGCTGGACGACGAGATGTTGACGATCCGCCCCCACCCGGCTTCCTTCATGTCCGGCACGACCGCCTGGCAGAGGTAGAACGGGCCGTTCAGGTTCACGGCCATGATCCGGTCCCAGGTCGCGTCGGAGATTTTCAGGAACGGGTCGAAGCCGGTGACCCCGGCGTTGTTGACGAGCGCCAGCACCGGCCCGCCCAGGACGTCCCGGACCCGCTGCACAGCGCTGTTCACCTGCGCCCGGTCGGACACGTCCACGCCCCCGAGGGCGACCGCCTGGTGCCCCTTCTGCCGCGACTCGTCGGCGACCTGTTCGGCCGCCTCCTCGTTCAGATCGAGGACCGCGGTGGCGAAGCCGTCCTCGGCGAGCCGCTGTGAGATCGCCCGCCCGATGCCCGAACCGCCGCCCGTGACGAGGGCCACCCGCCGCTCGCTCATGCGACCGCCTCCTCGCCCAGCACAGAGGTGCGGTGCATGAGGCGGACGGAGGCCTCTCCGTAGGGGAGAGCGCGGTGCAGCATCCCGGTGTTGTCCCGGATGACGAGGTCGCCCCGGCGCCAGCGGTGCCGGAGAGTGAACCGAGGCCGGGTGGCGTGGTCGAGGAGTCGGCCGAGCAACTCCCGTCCCTTCGCCGCCGATCGGCCCACGACTTGGCCGGCCGTGGTACCGATCAGCAGGGACTTGCGGCCGCTGCGGCGGGTCCGGACGAGCGGGTGCCCGCGCGAGGGGTTACGGTCCCAGGCCGCCCGCTCCTCGGGCGTGGGGTCCGGCGTCACCAGGAGCTGCGAGGCGGCGAAACCGTGCACCACGCGCAGACCGTCCAGCTCCTTCTTCTCCGCTTCGGACAGCGCCTCGTAGGCGGCGAAGGCGTTGGCGAACTCGGTGTCGCCGTCGTCGTCCTGCGAGATCTGGCGGGCTGTCAGAAGAGTGGCCTTGTTGGGGACTTGCTCCGTCGTGCCGTCGATGTGCCAGTGGAAAGTGGACTCGCGGCAGGCGGCCAGCGGGCTCTTCGACGGGTCGCGGGTGATCCGCTGGATCTCCCGGTGCGCCGGGTGGCCGCCCATCGGCGGCGGGACCACCTCGCCGAGCAGCCGGCTGAACGCGACCAGATCGCCGTCGTCGACATCAGCCTCGCGGTAGATCACCACCCCGCGCCGCTCCAGCGCGGCCAGGCATTCCTCCGCGACGCCACGGTCGACCGGACGGCTCCCGGAGAGGCCGGAGATCTCGACGCCGGTGGTGGGGGTGAGTTCGGTGACGGTGACGGGCATTCGTGGGCGGCCCTTCTCTCGGATTCCGTCAAGTGTCTTCTCTGTGAATGAGAATGACGTTTCCGAGTCAGGCTACTCCGTCGGTGCGCACCTGCGCCATCTCCGGGGCGGGGGCGATGCGGCGGGGGAGGAGCAGCGGGGTGGCCAGGAGGAGGACACCCGCGCTCGCGAGCGCCGTACGCGGCCCGGTGAGGTCGGCCGGCACGCCCCACAGGGCGGTCAGAGCGGCGGTCGTCGCCTTGCCGGTCACCGACCAGGCCGCGAGGACCCGGGACACCCGGCCCGTGTCCGTCTGCTGGAGGCGGTAGGTGGCATACACCGGGTTGAAGACGGCGCAGGAGGTGATCACTCCCAGCTCCACGACCATGACGAGCGCCAGCCCCGGGACGCCGGGCCGGACGAAGGCGAGGCCGAGCGGGCAGCACGCGCGCACCGCTCCTGAGGTGCGCAGGACCCGGTACTGCCCGTAGCGCGTCACAAGCCTGCGGGCCAGCCGTGAGCCGACCAGGCCGCCCAGGCAGGGCACGGAGAAGGCGAGCCCGTACTGCCAGGGCGCGAAGCCCAGATCGCCGACCATCAGCACGGCGAGCAGGGGAACCGCCACCATGATCAGGCCGTTGACCAGAAGCACGTTGAAGAACAGTGGACGCGGCACCGGGTGGGTCAGGATGTACCGCCAGCCTTCGAGCAGGCCGCCGCGCCGTGCCGGGCCCGTCCGCGCCGCGGGCGTCTCCGCCCCGCCGACCTGGTGCGCGACTTCCACCGCGCCCACCCCCCAGGCCGCCCTCGACGTCGTGACCCTCTTCGACGCCGACGCGGCCCTCACCGCCGTCCGCTCCGGCACCATCGACGCGTCCTTCCGCGCCCTGACCCTGCCCGCACGCCAACTCCCCGACGGCATCGAGGCCGCCCGCGTCCACGACGAACCAGTCGAGCTGCTCACGGGCCCCGCACACCCGCTCGCAGCCGCCCGCACACTCACCCCGGCCCAGCTGGCCGGGCACCGCATCTGGATGCCCGGCAACGTCACCGGCACCGAGTGGGCCGCGTTCTACGACGACCTCGGCGCGGCCTTCGGGTTCACCATCGAGGTCACCGGCCCCGACTTCGGCACCGAGCCGCTGCTCGACACCATCGCGGACTCCTCGCTGCTCGGCGCCCTCGTCGGCGCACAGACCCGCTTCGTCTGGCCCGCCGGTCACGACCTGCGCCGCATCCCGCTGCACGACCCGACGCCGGTCTACCCCCACTCCCTGATCTGGCGCGCCGACAACCCGCACCCGGCCCTGGCCGCACTCCGTGCCCACCTCGGCACCGTGCGACCCGGGCGCGAAACCTGGACCCCGAAATGGGCCCAGTAGCAGCAGAAGGACCAGAAGGTCCAGAAGGACCTACGTCACCGCTCCCGCCGCCTTCAGCGCCAGAATCCGGTCCCAGTCCATCCCCAGCTCCATGAGGATCTCCTCGGTCTGTGCCGCGAACCCCGGCGCAGCCCCCAGCCCGGGCGCGGCGACGTCGAACTGCACCGGGCTCGCGGCGAGTTCGAGTTCTCCGGCCCGCACCAGATACTCGTTGGCCCGCACCTGCGCATCGGAACCGACCTGCAGGGAGTCCTGTACGGGAGCCCAGGGCCCGGCAAGGGTGGCGAACCGCTCGGTCCACTCGCCGAGGGTGCGGCCGGCGATCACCTCGCGCAGGATCTTGACCGCTTCTTCGGTGTTCGAGGCGATGTCGGCGGCGGTCGTGAACCGCGGGTCCTCGGCCAGCTCGGGCCGGTCGATGTGCCGGCACACGTCCGCCCAGAACTTGCCCGGCTGCATCATCACGAAGGCCAGATAGCGGCCGTCTGCCGTGCGGTACAGCCCGGACAGGGGGTTGGTGGGGGAGCCGTGCGCCCCGAGCGCCGGCGCCACCATGGGCTTGCCGAGGTGCACGGAGAGGGCGATTCCGTGCCCGAGGGACCAGACGCCGCTGCCGAGCAGGGAGACGTCCACCACCGACGCCTCGCCGGTCCGCTCCCGCTTCAGCAGGGCCGCCGCGATGCCTCCGGCGAGATTCGTGCCGGAGATGGTGTCGCCGTAGGCGGGCCCGGGAGGCGGGATCATTCCCTCGGTACCCGGCGGCGTGAGGCTGGCGGCCGTCCCGGCCCGCGCCCAGAACGCCGTCATGTCGTACCCGCCCTTGTCCGCCTCCTGCCCGCGCGGACCGAGCGCACTGCCCCGGGCGTAGACGATCCGCGGATTCACCGCACGGATGTCGTCGACGTCGATGCCGAACCTCCGCCGCGCCGACGGCAGAAAGCTGGTGAGGAACACGTCCGCCCGCCGGGTCAGGTCGTAGAGCACCTCCCGGCCCTCGGGGCGCGCCATGTCCAGGCCGATGCTGCGCTTGCCCCGGTTGGCGTGCTCTACGTTGGGGTTGGGATCGCCCTCCACCTTGAAGGCGCCGGTCTGCCGCAGCCCGCGCTGCGGATCGCCGTTGACCGCGTGCTCGACCTTGATCACGTCCGCGCCCCAGTCGGCGAGAACGGCACCGGCCGACGGCACGAAACCGTACATCGCGACTTCGAGAACCCGGATTCCGTCCAGCGGGCCGCTCATCCGACGACCTCCCCGAAGGTCTTGCGCTCCATGAACTCCTCCAGCCCGTCGACGCCCTTTTCCCTGCCGATGCCCGACTGCTTGTAACCCCCGAAGGGGGTGTCGGGGAAGAAGTAGTTGCCGCCGTTCACGCTGAACGTGCCGGTGCGGATCCGCCGCGCCACCGCGAGCGCCCGCTCCCGGTCGGCGCCGTGCACCGCGCCCGAGAGCCCGTAGACCGAGTCGTTGGCGATACGCACGGCATCGTCCTCGTCGTCGTACGGGATCACCGCGAGCACCGGCCCGAAGACCTCCTCCTGCGCCAGCTCACTGCCCGGATCGACCCCGGCGAGCAGGGTCGGCGTGTAGAAGAAGCCCGGGTCCACGCGCTTGCCGCCGGTCACCAGCGTGGCGCCCGCCGTCACCGCCCGCCGCACCATGCCGTCGACCTTGTCGCGCTGCCGCTCGCTGATCAACGGGCCCATATAGGTGCGGGGGTGGGCGGGATCGCCGTACCGCACCCGCTCCAGGCTCGCCGCGACCTGCTCGACGATCGCGTCGTGGTGGCGGCGCGGCACCAGCATCCGCGAGGTGATCGCACAACTCTGGCCCGCGTGCAGGCAGATCATGTACGCCGCGTACCGCGCGGCGCCCGCGAAATCGGCGTCGTCGAGGACGACGAGGGCCGACTTGCCGCCGAGTTCGAGGAACACCCGTTTCACGGTGGAGCTCGCGGCGGCCATGATGCGGCGGCCGGTGGCCGTGGAGCCGGTGAAGCTGACCAGGTCGATGTCCCGGTGCATGGTGAGCAGTTCACCGGTCGCCGCATCGGAGGAGGTCAGGACGTTGACCACGCCCGGCGGTATGTCGGTGTGCTCGGCGATGAGTCGGCCGAGGGCGAGGGTGATCAGCGGGGTGTCCGGGGCGCCCTTGAGGACGACCGTGCACCCCGCGGCGAGCGCCGGAGCCAGCTTCGCCAGGGCGAGTTGGGTGGGGTAGTTGTACGGCACGATCGCGGCCAGGACCCCACCGGCCTCCTTCTCCACCCAGCGGTGGTGCCGTTGCCCGAGGTACTCGACCTCGCCGAGGTCCTCGGTGAAGGGGTGCGTCCGCAGCAGGTCGGCGTAGTAGCCGACCAGCTCCACGGGCTCGTCGAGCTGCTGGCCGTGGGTGAGCATGCGGGGCGCGCCGACCTCGGCGATCGTCAACTCGCGCAGTTCTTCGAGGTGTTCGGTGAGCGCGCGGTGGAGCTGGTCGAGGCAGTGGACGCGGAAGTCCTTGTCCGTCGGCCAGTCGGTGGTGTCGAAGGCGCGGCGGGCCGCCGCCACGGCTGCCTCGGCCTGCTCGGTCGTGGCGTCGGGGGCGTGGCCCAGGACGTCCCCGGTGGCGGGGTTGAGCGTGGTGAACGTCCGCTCGGCGTCGACGAGCACGCCGTCGATGAGCAGGCGACGCGCGGATCCGGTGCCGGTCGGCGCGCTGTGCGGGAGTGGCATCCCGTTCCCTTCCCGACGGCGAAAACAGAATTCTCGATTTTGAGAACCATACCGGGCGCGCCAGCCAGCGTCACGACCTCGGAGTCTCTCGGTCCGCCTCTGCCGCGGTGTGACACAAAGTCGCTACACGGGACTTCCGGGCACCCCGTCTTGAAAGTATGGTTCTCGCATTCGGAAGGGAGATTCTTGTGATCGGAGTCGTGGGCGCCGGTCGGATGGGCCGCCCGATGGTGCGACGGCTCGCCGAGGCGGGCCACGAGGTGCGCGTGCTCGGCCGCACGACCGAGGCCCGCCGCGCGCTCGCCCAGGAACCGGCACAGGTCGTCCCCGAGGCCGCGCAGGCCGGCGAAGGCGCCGCCGCCGTACTGGTCTGCGTCCACAACGATCAGCAAGTGCGCGAGGTCTGCCTCGACAGCGGTCTGCTGGAGGCCATGCCGTCCGGCAGCGTCCTCGTCGTCCACACCACGGGCAGCCCCCGCACCGTGGAGGCCGTCGCCGACCGGGCCGTGTCCCACGGCATCGGTGTGGTCGACGCCCCGGTCAGCGGTGGGCCGCCCGACGTGGCGGCCGGCCGGATCACCCTCTTCGTCGGCGGCAGCGACGACACCGTCGCCCGCATCCGGCCTGTGCTGCGCAGCTACGGCGACCCCGTGCTGCACGTCGGCCCGCTCGGCGCCGGCCAACGCGTGAAGCTGGTCAACAACACGGTCTTCGCCGCCCAGATCGGCCTGCTGTCCCACGCGGCCCGCCTCGCCGGTGAGCTGGGCCTCGACGAGAGGCTCCTGCTCGACGCCCTCACGCACGGCAGCGCATCGAGCCGCGCGCTCGCCGGCGTCGTACGACACGGCTCGGTCACCGAATTCGCCCGTACGACAAGGGAGTTCCTCGGCAAGGACCTCGACGTCGTCCGTGCGGTCGCCGGTGAACTCGGCGCGGAGCTCGGCGCCCTCGCCCCGGCCCTCGACGCCCTGTCCGACGCGACGGCAGCCGCGGGCGCCGGCTGAAGAACACCACGGAAGAAAGGACACCGTCCATGGGACGAGTCGATGGCAAGGTCGCGTTCATCACCGGCGCGGCACGCGGACAGGGCCGCAGCCACGCCGTACGGCTGGCCGAGGAGGGCGCCGACATCATCGCGGTGGACATCTGCCGCGACTTCCAGACGGTCGGCTATCCGATGGCCACGCCCGAGGACCTCAAGGAGACGGTCCGGCTGGTCGAGGAACAGGGCCGCCGCATCGTCGCCCGACAGGCCGACGTACGGGACAGCGCAGCCCTGCGCGCCGCGCTGGAGAGCGGTCTCGCCGAACTCGGCGGCCTGGACATCGTGGTGGCACAGGCCGGCATCGCCCCGCTGCGCGGGGAGCCCAAGCTGCAGGCCTGGTGCGACGCCATCGACGTCGACCTGATCGGCACCATCAACGCCATCCAGATCAGCCTCCCGCACCTGCGCGAGGGCGCCTCGGTCATCGCCACCGGCTCCACGGCCGCCCTGATGGAGTTCGGCATCGTCCAGGAGCCCGGCAACAACCCGGGCGGTTCGGGCTACGCGTTCGCCAAGCGGGCCCTGTCGGAGTACGTGCACGAACTCGCCCGCAACCTCGCCCCGTTGAAGCAGCGCGCCAACGTCGTCCACCCCACCAACGTGGACACCCGCATGCTGCAGAGCGAGCCGATGTACAAGTCCTTCCGCCCCGACCTCGAACACCCCACCCGTGAGGACGCCGAGCCCGGCTTCGCCGTACAGCAGGCCATGCCGATCCCGTACGTCGAACCGCGCGACATCAGCAACGCCGTTCTCTTCCTCGCCTCCGACGAGGCCCGCTACATCACCGGCACCCAGCTGCGCGTGGACGCCGGCGGCTACCTCAAGTGGTACGACTGGCGCCGCTGAACCCCCAGAACCCCACCGTGACAGGGAGGCAAGCCGTGAAGGTCCGCGTCGATCCGGAGCGCTGCCAGGGCCACACGCTCTGCTGGATGACCGCTCCGAAGTCGTTCCAGCTGGACGAGGTCGACGGCCACTCCTCGGCCGTCAGCGAGGACGTACCGGCCGATCAGGAAGAGGACGTGCGGGAAGCCGCGCACTCGTGCCCGGAACGGGCCATCCAGATCTTCTGAAAGAGGAGGCCCCGTGACCGAGACACCTAGCGACGACGACCGCAAGAAGGCCCGTGTGCACTTCGACCGGCACACACCCCAGTACCGCCACGAGTTCGAGGAGACCACCCACGAACTGCACGCCAAGTGCCCGATCGCCTGGACGGACACCCACGGCGGCCACTGGGTCGCCAGCGGCAACCGCGAGGTCTTCGAGCTGGCGCGCTCCGCGGAGTTCCTCTCCAACGACCACGACGTGAAGGGCGTACGGCGCGGCTACAAGGGCATCACCATCCCCTCGCCGCCCCGCGCCCGCGAAGTGCAGGGCGGATTCCTGGAGATGGACCCGCCCGAGCAGCGGCACTACCGCCAGACCCTCAACCCGTACCTCTCCCCGGCGGCCGTCAGCCGCTGGATCCCCTTCGTCGACGAGGTGGTCCGCGCCTGCCTCGACGAGAAGATCGAGCAGGGACGGATCGACTTCGTCGACGACCTCGCCAACATCGTGCCGGCGGTCCTCACCCTCGCCATGCTGGGCATCCCCCTCAAGGACTGGACCGTCTACAACGAACCGGCCCACGCCTCCGTCTACACCCCGCCCGACTCGCCCGACATGCCGCGGGTCGCCGAGCTGAGCCGGAAGATGGGCATGTCGCTGTACATGGCGCTGTCGGAGATCCGGGAGAAGCCCAGGCCGGGCCTGATCGACGCCCTGGTGCGCGCCGACATCAACGGAAAGACCCCGCCCGACGACGAGTTGACCGGTGTCCTCGCGCTTCTCATCGGCGGCGGCTTCGACACGACCACGGCACTCACCGCGCACGCCCTGGAATGGCTGTCGGAGAATCCCGCTGAGCGGGACCGGCTCAGCCGCGAGCGGGACACTCTGCTGGACTCGGCGACCGAGGAGTTCCTGCGCTACTTCACCCCGGCTCCGGGGGACGGCCGTACGATCTCCGCCGACTGCGAGATCGCCGGACAGAAGTTCGAGGAGGGTGAACGCCTGTGGCTGTCGTGGGCGATGGCCAACCGCGACCCGTCCGTCTTCCCCGACCCCGACCGGGTCCACCTCGACCGCAAGGGCAACCGGCACAGCAGCTTCGGCCTCGGCATCCACCGGTGCATCGGCTCGAACGTCGCCCGTACGGTGTTCAAGCGCATGATCACCGCCGTCCTGGACCGTATGCCGGACTTCCGCTGCGACCCCGAGGGCACCGTCCACTACGAGACCATCGGCATCATCCAGGGCATGCGCCACCTCCCGGCGACCTTCACCCCCGGCAAGCGGCTCGGACCCTCCCTCGACGAGACCCTGGAGACGCTCCAACGGGCCTGCGACGAGCAGGGCCTCGCCGCCCCGGTGACCGTACGCACGGCCCGGGCCGACACCGGGCGCTGACACGGAGGAGAGAGCGGTGGCCGCATCGCCGGGGCGCCCCCTGCCCCTGATCACCGAACAGAACGAGTTCTACTGGACGTCAGGGGCGCACGGCAGGCTGCGCATCCAGGAGTGCACCTCGTGCACGGCCCTGATCCACCCGCCCCAGCCGGTCTGCCGGTACTGCCGGGGTCGGACGATGGGCGTACGGGCCGTCTCCGGGTACGCCACCCTCATCGGCTTCACCGTCAGCCACCGCTTCAGCCTGCCAGGGCTCCCGGCGCCGTACGTCGTCGCCCAGGTCGCGCTTGAGGAGGACCCCCGCGTCCGCCTCACCACCAACGCCGTCGAGTGCGACCCCGACCAACTCGCCCTCGGCATGCGCATGGAGGTGCTCTTCGAGCAGGCCGGGGACGTCTGGCTGCCCCTGTTCCGCCCGACGGCCGAGCAGGGCGAGCCGGGGCCACTGCCCGAGGACGAGGTCGAGCCGGGCTCAGTGCTATGTCACATATCACCGATGGTGACGCGGGAGAAATTCGAGGACAAGGCAGCCCTCACCGGCATAGGCGCCTCCCGCCTCGGCCGTCGCCTGATGGTCCCCCCGCTCTCCCTCACCGTCGAGGCCTGTGAAGCCGCGGTCGCCGACGCCGGCCTCACCCTGGACGACATCGACGGCCTGGCCACCTACCCGGGCGCCGGAGCGTACGGCGGCTTCGCCGAAGGCGGCGTCACGGCACTGGAGTCCGCCCTCGGCATTCGCCCCACCTGGTACAACGGCGGCGGAGAGACCTTCGGCCCCGGTGGCTCCCTGATCGCGGCGATGCTCGCGGTGGCAGGCGGTCTGGCCCGCCATGTGCTCTGTTTCCGCACGCTGTGGGAGGCCAGCTACGGAGAGCTGGTCAAGCAGGGGAAGATCCCGGTCCCCGCCTCGGACGCCGGCTGGCTCAAGCCCTTCGGCGCCATCTCCGCCGCCCACACTCTCGCCCAGAACGCCCAACGCCACTTCCACCGGTACGGCACCACCCGCGAGACCCTCGGCTGGATCGCCCTCAACCAACGCGCCAACGCGGCCCTGAACCCCACGGCCATCTACCGCGACCCGCTGACGATGGACGACTACCTGCAGGCCCGCACCATCACCACCCCCTTCGGCCTCTACGACTGTGACGTCCCCTGCGACGGTGCCGTCGCCGTCGTCGTCTCGGCCGTCGACACCGCTCGCGACCTCGCCAAACCACCCGTCCTCGTCGAGGCCGTCGGCACCCGGATCACCGAGCGCATCGAGTGGGACCAGAGCACCCTCACCCATGAACCACAGGTCCTCGGCCAGTCCGCCCACCTGTGGACCCGCACCACCCTGCGCCCCGAGGACGTCGACATCGCCCAGCTCTACGACGGCTTCACCTTCAACTGCCTCTCCTGGATAGAGGCGTTGGGCTTCTGCGGCATCGGTGAGGCGAAGGACTTCCTGGACGGCGGGAAGAACATCGCCCGGGACGGCGTACTGCCCCTCAACACCCACGGCGGCCAGCTCTCCCACGGCCGCACCCACGGCATGGGGCTCGTCCACGAGGCGATCGTCCAACTCCGGGGCGAGGGCGGGGAACGCCAGGTGCCGGGAGCGAGGGTCGCCGTGGTCAGCACCGGCGGTCTCGCGCCGAGCGGGGTCCTTCTCCTCAGGACGGACACGTGACAGACAGCCACCACGCCGTCGTGCCCGGCGCCGTCGACATCGATGGCATCTCCCTGTCGTACAGAGCGAGTTGGGTACGCGACCCCCGGGCCGTCGTCCTCGCTCTGCACGGCGGTGGCACCAACTCCGCGTACTTCGACTGCCCGAACCACCCGCGCCTCTCCCTCCTGCGCACCGGCGCCGCCCTCGGCTTCACCGTCATCGCCCTGGACCGCCCGGGCTACGGAGCCTCGCTGCCCCAAGCCGCCCAACTCACCCACCCCGCAAGACGAATCGACCTCACGCACGCCGCTCTGGACCGCCTGCTCGCCTCCCGCCCCATGGGAGCGGGAGTCTTCCTGCTGGCTCACTCCGCGGGCAGTGAACTGGCCGTCCGCATGGCCGCCCATACCCGCGGAACCGATCTGCTGGGCCTGGAGATCGCCGGTACCGGGCGCTACCACCACCCGCGTTCCGTGAGTTTCCTGGAGGGCAGCGAGGAGGATCTGCGCCCGGAGGGCCGGGCTCGCGCCCGCCTCCGTGAAGCCCTGTGGGGACCGGGCCACTTGTACCCGTCCGATGTCCTCGGCGGCGCCGGCATCGCCGCAGCCTCGCCCGCGTACGAGTCCGCCGCGCGCGAATGGCGGTACGAGTTCCCGGAGTTGGCGGCTCGCGTGCGCGTGCCCGTGCAGTTCAGCCTCGGCGACCACGAGGAGGTCTGGAGCTCCGGACCCGCGGCCCTGGCCGACATCGCCTCGCTCTTCTCCGCGTCCCCTCGCGTACGCGTCAATGAACAGCCCGACAGCGGGCACAATCTGAGCCTCGGGCACTCGGCCCGGGCCTACCACCTGAAGGTGCTGTCGTTCGCGGAGGAGTGCGCGGTGATCCAGGAGGCCCACCGCGCCGCGCCCCCACGGCAAGGGAGAGCGGGATGAACGAAACGGATGCCGTCGCAACTCTGCTGCGTCTGGTCCTGGGCGTCGTCATGATCGCGCACGGCTACAACCACTGGCGCGGAGGCGGCCGTATCGCGGGCACCGCCCGCTGGTTCACCGGCCTGGGCCTCACCCACGGCACCCTGCAGGCGTGGCTGAGCGTGCTCACCGAAATCGGCGCCGGCGTACTGCTGTTGGCCGGCCTGCTCACCCCGCTGGCCTGCGCGGCCGTCATCTCGGTGATGCTGGTCGCGGGCCTGCTCGCCCACCGCCCCAACGGGTTCTTCGTCTTCAAGGAGGGCTACGAGTACGTCCTCACGCTCTCCGTCGTCGCGCTGGCGCTGGCCGTGCTCGGACCCGGCAGCGCCTCCGTGGACGAGGCGGCCGGCATCGACGTCACCGGCTGGGCGGGCGGTGGTCTCGCGCTCGGCGTCGCCGTCGTGGCGACCGCCGGTCTGCTCGCCACCTTCTGGCGCCCCCGGCCCGCCGCACCCGAACCGGCGGCGGCTCCCCACACCGTTGAGCAGGAGGCCACTTGATGCGCGTCGGTTTCATCGGCCTGGGCAGCCAGGGCGCCCCCATGGCCCGCCGGATCATCGACGCGGGCCATGAGACGACCCTCTGGGCCCGCCGCCCCGCCACCCTCGTCCCCTTCGCCGACACCCCCGCGAAGCGCGCCACGTCCCCCGCGGACCTCGCCTCGGTCAGCGACCTGGTCTGCGTCTGCGTGGTGGACGACGCGGACGTCGAGGAGGTCGTCACCGGCGAGCACGGTGTCCTGTCCGGCCTCCGCAAGGGCGGGGTGATCGCCGTGCACAGCACCGTCCACCCCGACACCTGCCGCCGGCTCGCCGACCGCGCCCGCACCCACGGCGTCACCCTCGTCGACGCCCCGGTCAGCGGGGGAGGCCCGCGGGCGGCCGAGGGCAGGCTGGTGGTCATGGTCGGCGGTGAGCCCGGCACGGTGGCCTACTGCCGTCCGGTGTTCGCGACGTACGGCGATCCGGTCGTCCACACCGGCCCGCTGGGCACCGGACAGGTGGCGAAACTCCTCAACAACCTGCTTTTCACGGCCAACTTGGCCACAGCCGCCGACACCCTCGCCCTCGGCCGCGACCTCGCTGTCGACCCCGCCGCCCTCGCCCAGATCCTCGGCAAGGGAAGCGCGGCCAGCTTCGCCCTGGACCGCGTCGCCTCCGCCGGCGCCACCCTGGACCGTATCGCCGTCCATGCGGGACCCCTGCTCCGCAAGGACGTCCGACTGGTGACCGACGTGGCCGGGGCGGCGGGCGCCACCGCGGACATCGTCACCACGGCGGCGGACGCGGCGCTCGGCCTGATGAACCAGCAGCGGTCGACGGCCGGTTGAGGATGGATTGAAGCGATCGAGCGGTCAACCGGGCACGCGAAAGCCCCCGGAGTATCAGCGCTCACGGGGGCCTCGGTCTCAGGCGGCGACGCCGAGCGTCTCGACCGCCTTCACCAGGGGGGCCAGCTCCGCATTCCGTGCGGCCTCGTCGAGGGCCTCGCGCAGGGCTGCCTCATTGGTGGGGCGAGCCTCATCCAGCAGCTTCAGTCCGGCCTCGGTGACGTTGGTGTAGATGCCGCGCCGGTCGGTGGGGCACAGGTAGCGGGTCAGCAGGCCCCGGTCCTCGAGGCGGGTGACCAGTCGGGTCGTGGCGCTCTGGCTGAGGACCACGGCGTCGGCGACCTGTTTCATCTGGAGATGGCCGCCCTCCCCGTCGTGCTGTCGGCTGAGCACGTCCAGCAGCGAGTACTCCCGCACGCTCAGATCGTGCCCGGCCTGCAGCGCGCGCTCGATGTGGGCCTCGATCCGGCCGTGCAGCAGCGAGAGGGCGCACCAGCCCTGGGCGAGGGCGGTGAGCGCCGGATCCGTCGCGGTCATGGGGGCTGGTTCCTCCGTCCGAAGTGGTGCGGTCCAGGATAGGACACCAGCGCAATTGTCGGCTGATGCACATATACCGCGTACGCAAGTCATGTCTGGTCGCGGTTGCCGGGATCGGCCTGGTACACCCATGGCATGGCAGACGAAGCATCCGAGAACTTCTCGGCGGGGCAGACGGCGCTGGTCGTGCCCGTGCCGGAGGCGGAACCCGCGGTCCGGGCCTGGCGGGAGCGCTACGACCCCGCCGCCCGAGCCGGGGTCCCGGCTCACGTCACCGTGCTCTTCCCGTTCCTGCACGCGTCCCTCGTCGACGACGGCACCTGCGCCGCCCTGGACGAGATCTTCGGACGCCACCGCTCCTTCGACGTGCGGTTCGAGGAATGCGGCCGCTTCCCCGGCCTGCTCTACCTCGCCCCCGTCCCGGACGCCCCGTTCCGCCGGCTCACCGAGTCGGTCGTCGACCGCTGGCCGGAAGCCCCGCCGTACGGCGGCAGGTACGAGGCCCACCCGCATCTGACGGTCGCCCAGGGCCAGGACGAGGCGGTGCTGGACAAACTGGAAGCCACCCTTCGCCCCAGCCTCCCGATCACAGCACGTGTACCGACGGTCGACCTGGTCGTCCACACCGGCGCGGAATGGCAGCACCGGGCGTCCTTCGCCCTCCGCTAGCCGGTCGAAACTCCTTGGCGGGCACGCCGGTTGCGCCGGTACCGTCCGGACTCACGATCGACCGCACCGGCGGCCGGTCCTCCCGGAGGCGGCCATCATGACCACCCCGCGACCGACGACGACCCTGTGGCGCCCGGAACCTGTACGGCGGTGAGGTCACGGCCGGGCCAAGTGCCGCATCGTCAGCGCCAGTTGAAGTCTGAGCCGGCCCTGCGGAGTGCGCAGCGGCCAGCCCAGCAGATGCTCGGCCTGGGTCAGCCGGTCCTGGAGGGTGGAGTGGTGCACGTTGATCTCGGCCGCCGCCGCCCGCTGACTCGCCGTCGAGGCCACGGCGTGCAGCGTCGCCAGCAGGCCGGGCACCGCCGCTGCGGCCGCCTCCAGCGCCCGCACGTCGGGCGGCGGCTCGGCACCCGGTACGACGAGATCCGCGAGCAGCGCGACTCCGCCCAGCTCGTCGGCGTGGACCACACGTGGACCGGGGTCCTGCGTGGTGCCCTCGGCCGTGAACCGCAGGGCCGTGCGCGCGGCCGCCCATGAGCCCGGCAGGTCCAGCACCGGGACGGCGGGGCCCACACCGAGGCGGTCGGGCGGAAGGGCGCCGAGGTCGACCGTGATCCGGGGCCGGCCGTCCCCCGAGGCAAGGGCCCGCACCCGTGCCGTGAGGTCGATACCGAGCGCGCGGGCCGCGTGCAGCCGGGCCGGTTCGGGCACCGAGGCGTCCAGCAGGGTCTCCACCAGTGCCGGGTCGTCGGCGGGGGAGGCCGGGGCGCGGCCCCGGGTGCGGTCCAGGACCAGCCGTATCGCGCCGGCGGCCCGCTCCAGGATCACCGCGTCGACCACGCTCGGCTCGGTCTCCGCCCGCTCCAGCCACAGGGCTGGCTCGCCGCCGGGCTCCAGCGCCGCACACGGCCAGTCCGCGTCCGGCGGGACCTCGGAGTCCCTGCGGACCCCGTCCGTCTCGACCCGCAGCCGCACCCGCCGGCCCGCGTCGACGAGCCGCGCCGGACACCCGGCCAGCACGGCGGCCCCGCGCACCAGTGCCTCCAGCCCGGCCCGTGTCTCGGCCAGCCGGTCGAAGTAGGAGATGACCTGCACCGCGGCCCCGGCATCCGGGTCCAGCGCGGTCAGTCGTCCCGCCAGCTCTTTCATACGCACATGGTGCGGTACGGGGCACTCCGATGGGGAGCCCGGTTCCGTACCGGTTCACTCCGCATGGCCCCCGCCGGTCAGCGCTTCCTCGGCACGCCGAAGGCGAACCGGCGGGTCACCATCACTGCCGTCCCGGACGACGGGATGTCCGTGCCGTCACCCGTTGATCAGCCGCCGCAGCCAGTCCACCTGCGCCGCCCGCGCCGCCTGGGACAGCGCCGCCTGCGGGGCGAAGCCGTCGAAGCCGTGGAAGCCACCGGGCCAGACATGGAGTTCGGCGATGCCGCCGGACTGCCAGATGCGGGAGGCGAAGGCGACGGCCTCGTCGCGGAAGGTCTCCGCCGAGCCGACGTCGAGGAAGGCCGGGGGCAGGCCGGTCAGGTCCTCGGCGCGGGCGGGGGCGGCGTACGGGGAGACGTCCGGGCCGCCGCGCTCCGCGCCGAGGAGTGCCGTCCAGCCGGTCTCGTTGGCCGTGCGGTCCCAGACGCCGAGACCCGCCATCTGGTACGTGGACGGAGTGTCGTTGCGGTCGTCCAGCATCGGACACATCAGCACCTGCCCGATCGGCCGCGGACCCTTGCGGTCCCGGGTCAGCAGAGCCAGCGCCGCGCTCAGGCCGCCACCCGCGCTGGCGCCCGCGATCACGATCCGCTCGGGGTCGCCGCCGAACTCCTCGGCGTGCTCCGCCGTCCACAGCAGACCGGCGTACACGTCCTCGATCGGCGCGGGATGCGGGTGCTCCGGTGCCAGCCGGTACTCCACCGACACCACGACCGCGTCGAGTTCCCTGCCCCACGCCAGCGGTACGTCCACTCCGACCCGGTTGTTGCCCAGGACCATGCCGCCACCGTGGACGTGGTAGATCACGGGCCGCGGGCCCGCGCTCACCGGTGCGGCGGGACGGGCGATCAGCAGCGAGATGTCGGGGGCGTTCTCCGGGCCCGGGACGGCGCGGTCCTCGACCTCGAAGAACCCGTCGAGGGTCAGGTCGAGGTCGGCCAGCATCTGGATGCCGGGGCCTTGGCGTACCAGGTCGATCTCGTCGGGGGTCAGGCTGGGCTGTACGACCTGGCTGATCAGTTCCAGGGCGGCGGCGAGCTCTGGGTCGAACGGGGGCGGAATCCGGGACATGGCTTCTCCTCACGCGGGGCGCGGCGGCTCTGGTGCGACATGATCCGCGTATCCGCCCCTGTCCGGACCGCCGCCGTCCGGCGGAACCTCCCCGCCGTTCGGCGGGTGGCTGCTCCCATACCAGGTCATGACCTTCTGTTCACTTGTGAGAGGTGGAAGGGGTCACCGACGCCGACAACGCTGTCGAGACCCCCCACCGGCATCAGGAGCACCGTCCGTGAACATATCCCTCTCCGTCTGGCTGCTGACCGTCGCGGCCCTCTGCGCGCTCGTCGCTGTCGACTTCTTCGTCGGCCGCAAGCCCCATGACGTGTCCATCAAGGAAGCAGGGATCTGGACGATCGTCTGGGTGGTGCTGGCCTGTCTCTTCGGCATCGGGCTGCTCGTCTTCGGCGGCTCCGGGCCCACCGGGGAGTTCTTCGCCGGGTACATCACCGAGAAGTCGCTGAGCGTCGACAACCTCTTCGTCTTCGTGCTGATCATGGGCAAGTTCGCGGTGCCCTCGCAGTACCAGCAGCGGGTGCTGATGGTCGGCGTGCTGGTGGCGCTCGTGCTGCGCGCCGGCTTCATCGCGGCCGGCGCGGCGATCATCTCCGCCTTCTCCTGGGTGTTCTACCTCTTCGGCGCCTTCCTGATCTGGACCGCCTGGAAGCTCGTCCAGGACGCGCGCAAGGAGGAGCACGAGGAGGAGTACCAGGAGAACAAGCTGCTCAAGATGGTGGAGAAGCGTTTCGGTGTGGCCGACCGCTACCACGGGACCAAGCTGTGGATCGAGGAGAACGGCAAGCGGGTCCTGACCCCGATGCTGGTCGTGATGCTGGCGATCGGCTCCACCGACGTGCTGTTCGCCCTGGACTCCATTCCCGCCATCTACGGGCTGACCCAGGACCCGTACATCGTGTTCACCGCGAACGCCTTCGCCCTGATGGGTCTGAGGCAGCTGTACTTCCTCATCGGCGGCCTGCTCAAGCGGCTGGTCCACCTGAGCTACGGCCTGTCGATCATCCTGGGCTTCATCGGCGTCAAGCTGGTGCTGCACGCGTTGCACGAGTCCGGAGTCCATGTCCCGGAGATCAGCATCCCGTTCTCGCTGGGCTTCATCGTGCTGGTCCTGACGGTCACCACGATCACCAGCCTGCGCGCCTCGAAGAAGCGGGAGGATCGGGAGCCGCAGGGCGAGGGGGACGTGGCCCAGGCGGAGCGCACCGCCTGACGGGCGTTCAGCCCGACTCGGGTGCGGCCTTGGCGCGCATCATCACGCAGTCGAACTCGACGACACGGCCCGTGGCCGCCTCGCGCGTCACCGGGTACAGCCCGGTCGTCTCGAACCCGCTGTCCTCGTACGCGGCCACCGCCTCGCTCATCCGCGGGCTGCCCTCGTACAGCCGCAGCACGGCCACCTCCGACTGCAGGCCCACGAAGTCCCCGGTCCGCTCCCCGGCACCGGCGAACACCTCCAGGTCGTAGCCCTGGGTGTCCATCTTCAGGAACGGGCGCGGCTCGTCGATGCCGTCGAGGGCCTCGTCCATCACCTGGTCCAGACGGCGGATGCGGATCTCCTCGGTGCGGGTCCTGGTGAACCGCTGGTAGCGGCCGCGGCCGTAGTCGCTGGGCGGGAGCAGCGAGTTCATGGTGTTCCAGCCGGTGTGGATGGCGCTCACCGTGTCCTCACGGCCGAGGCCGAGGTGGTGCACGTGCCATTCCGGGTCGTCGGCGGCTGCCGTGCACAGCCGCTCGAAGGCGTCCGCGGTCGGCTCGAAGGAGACGATCCGGCCGGTGTAGCCGAGGCGCCGCAGCCGCCCGGCGTACTGACCGGCGTTGGCGCCGACGTCGAAGACGCAGTTGACGCGGTAGAGGTCCAGCATCGCGGCGACGTGCTGGGTGCACAGGTACTCGGCGGCCGCCAGCTGCAGCCTGCGCTCGTCCTTCCCGGCCCGCTCGTCGAAGAGCAGCCGTGCGCCGCTGTCGCCGAGCCGCACGCTCTTCCACCGGCCGAGGCCCTTGCCCCGCGCCACCACCCAGGTGTCCTTGCCGGCACCGGTGACCGCGTACCGGCCGTCGTCCCTGGTGAGCAGGTCCGCGCCCGGTCCCAGCGGGGTCCGCACACGTCGGCCGCGCCGGGAGACCACCGCGGTCCCCGGTCCCAGGTCGGTCACCTGAATGCCCAACTTGGGCATCAGTTCGAGCAGTTGTCGGTAGAAGGTCTGCATCGGTTCACCCTCGCAGAGGGGGACGGCGGCGGGTCCGGCTTTGAATGATTTTGGTGTCCGCTGTGAGATCCGTATGGGGTGCCGGCCCTTGACTTCGAGAGCGCTCGAAGATCTAGCGTCAGCGGAGAAGGCGCGGGCGCGGCGAAACGGAGAGCGACATGCGAGTGGGCGTACACATCAACCGGTTCGACCACAGTGGGGGCGGGGCCGCGCTCGGTGCCGAACTCGCCGCCGCCGGTGCCGCGGCGGAGGCGGCCGGGGTCAGCTGGCTCTCGGTGATGGACCACTACTTCCAGATGGAGTTCAACGGCGGCGCCGAGGACCCCATGCTGGAGGCCTACAGCACCCTCTCCTACCTCGCCGCCCACACCTCCACGGTCCGTCTCGGCGCGCTGGTGACCGGAGTGACGTACCGCCATCCCGGTCTGCTCGCCAAGATCGCCACCACGCTCGACGTGCTGTCCGGCGGCCGGGCCACCCTCGGCATCGGGGCGGCCTGGTACGACCGCGAGCACGAGGGACTCGGTGTGCCGTTCCCGCCGCTTGCCGAGCGTTTCGAACGGCTGGAGGAGACCCTGCGGATCTGTCTGCAGATGTGGGACCCGAACGTCAACGGCCCCTTCGAGGGCACGTATTACCGGCTCGCCGAGACCCTGTGCGTCCCAGCGCCGGTCAGCAGCCCGCACCCCGAGATCATGATCGGCGGGGGAGGGGAGAAGAAGACCCTGCGTCTGGTCGCCCGTTACGGCGACGCGTGCAACCTCTTCGCGACCTCGCCGGAGGAGGTCCGCCACAAGCTCGACGTGCTGCGCGGCCACTGCGAGACCGAGGGGCGCGACTACGACGCGATCCGCAAGACCGTCGCCTACAGCGGCGAGGCGCTGAACGAGGGCGACGCCGACGCCGTCCTCAAGGACATCACGGGCTACACGGGCCTCGGCATCGACACCCTGATCCTCTCGCCGCGGCTCGGCGAGACGGCGGGGTGGATGGAGCGGTTCGTCGGGCCGCTCGTGCCGCGCCTCGCCGAGCTGGACTGAGGTCAGACGGGACGGCCGCGGGAGACGATGCGCGCGCCGCAGCCGTCGACCGTCCTGACCTGGAGCGAACCGCAGGCACAGCGGGTCCACAGCGTGCTTCCCGCGGCCGTGGTGTGCCGGGACACCACCTGGAAGGGCTCGGCGCCGTCGGGCCAGCCGCAGTGCGGGCAGGTGGTGCCGGTGGTGCTGGTCATGGCGACAGACTCCTCGTACGTCGTGGCTGGTTGACCGTCGCGACACGGTCAAGGGTGCGGCAGAGGATTCGTGCACGTCCAGGTTGACTTTCCGGACCTCACCTTGAAGCGTGGGCTTCATGATTGACCTGCGCCGGCTCCACGTCCTGCGGGCGGTCGCCCACTACGGCACGGTCACCGCGGCCGCCCGAGCGCTGCACTTCACACCGTCCGCCGCCTCCCAGCAGATCCGCCAGCTCGCCCGCGACCTGGGCGTCGACCTGCTCGAACCACAAGGGCGCGGGGTGCGGCTCACCCCGGCCGCCGAGAGCCTGCTCGCCCACGCCGACGCCATCCAGGCCCGCTGGGAGCGGGCCGAGCTCGACCTGCGGGCCGATCACCGCGAGCCGGCCGGGCCGCTGCGCGTGAGCGGCTTGGCGGTGGCCGCGGCGGTGCTCCTCGCGCCGATGGCGGCCCGTCTGCAGGAGCGACATCCTCGGTTGTCGGTCCGCATCCAGGAGTTGGGTGTCCCGGAGAGCTTCGACCTGCTCTTCGAAGGGGAGATCGACCTGGCGATCGTCGAGGCCACCCCGCACAATCCGCCGCTCGGCGACGCCCGCTTCGACCAACAGCCGCTCCTGGACGACCCGTTCGACCTCGTCGTACCGGAAGAGCATCCCCTGGCCGGTCGCGAGCGCGTCGATCTCGCGGACGCGGCGCACGAGAGCTGGATCGCCCCGGTGCCGGAGAGCGCCTGCCGCACTCATGTGATGTCGGCGTGCGGCAAGGCGGGCTTCAGTCCCGACGTGAACCATCACGCCGTGGACTGGAACGTCACCGCGCACCTCGTCGCCAACCGGCTGGGCGTCGCGCTGATCCCCCGCCTGGCCCACCTCACCCCGCATCTGCCGATCGTCCGGGTGCGCTGCACGGGCAACCCGCACCGCAAACTGCTCACCTGCACCCGCACGGGCGGCCGCGAACGGCCGGCGATCGCGGCCGCGCTGGGGGAGCTGCGCGAGCTGGCCGCGACGGCGGTGGCCTGAGACGCGAAGAGGGCCGGAGCCAACGGGCTCCGGCCCTCCAGGGTCATGTCCGCGCCGGTCAGGCGGCAGCGACCTCGCCGGCGTGACCGTGCAGGCCGGCGATCACCTCGGTGAGCTGGGCGGCGACCTCGGCGTCGTCGGCCGGGTGGGTCTCCGCGAAGCGGACCACGGAGCCGGGGATGGAGAGCTTGACGTCCTCGAGGACCTTGGCGCCGGCGATGCCCAGGGCCTTGCGGGTCTCGTCCTGCGCCCACACGCCGCCGAACTGGCCGAACGCGGTGCCGACCACGGCGGCCGGCTTGCCGCCGAAGGCGCCGGCGCCGTACGGGCGCGACAGCCAGTCGATGGCGTTCTTCAGGACGGCGGGGATGGTGCCGTTGTACTCGGGGGCGAAGAGCAGGAAGCCGTCGGCGGCCTGGGCGGCCTCACGCAGCTTGGCGGCGGCGGCCGGGACGTTGCCCTCGACGTCGATGTCCTCGTTGTAGAACGGGATCTCGGCGAGGCCCTCGAAGATCTCGACGTCCGCACCCTCGGGCGCGAACTTGACGGCCGCCTCGGCGAGCTGGCGGTTGTGCGAACCGGCGCGAAGGCTGCCGACGAGCGCGAGGATACGAACAGACATGCGAACTCCAAAGTGCTGAAACACTGCTGTCACCATGCGGACCGGGGTCCGTTTAATGTTGTAGCACTCTAACCGGACCGCGGTCCAGTTTTGTTCCCGATGCTTTACGCTGTCTTCATGTCCGCCTCTCTCCCGCCCTTCCCGAGGCCTCAGGAGCCCTTCGGGGAGGCCGAGTTGCTGCAGCTCGGCTCCGTCGAGGACGAGCCGTGCCTGCGCGCCGACGCCGCGCGCAACCGGGCCCGGCTGCTGGACGCGGCCGCCCGGCTGATAGCCGAGCACGGGGTGGCCGGGGTCACGATGGAGGCGGTGGCCGCGTCGGCCCAGGTGGGCAAGGGGACCGTCTTCCGGCGCTTCGGGGACCGGACCGGGCTGTTGATGGCGCTGCTCGACCACTCGGCGAAGAAGCTGCAGGCCGACTTCCTCGGCGGACCTCCGCCGCTGGGTCCCGGGGCACCGCCGCTCGATCGGCTGCGGGCGTTCGGTGTGGCGGCGCTGTACCGCTCGGTGGAACATCTGGATCTGCAGCTCGCCGCCCAGCCGGAGCCGACCCGTCGGTTCTCCCACCCGTCGACGCGGGCGCTGCGCACGCACATCCTGGTGCTGCTGCGTCAGATCGTGCCGGACGCCGACTGCGACCTGCTCACCCAGACGCTGCTGGCCTCTCTCGACCCCGCGCTCATCCACCATCTGACCCGGCAGTGCGGAATGCCCATGGAGCGCCTGGAGGCCGGCTGGGTCGACCTGGTCGCCCGCGTGACGGGCACGGAGCCGCCGCGCGGCTGAGCCCGTCGGGTCGACTCAGCGGCCCAGCGGCCCAGCGGCCCGCGTCACGGGCACCGAGCCTCTGCGCGGCTGAGCCCGTCGGCAGGCGTGGCCCGGCCCTGCGCGGCTCGGCACCGGCGCCGAGCTGCCCCGCCCCGAGCCCGCCCGTTCCGCGCGAGGCTCGCCGCCAGAGCCGCCAGAGCCGCCAGAGCCGCCAGAGCCGCCCCGCCGGCTCAGCCGTGCCCGGCGAACATGTCCAGCAGTCCCTGCGGTGCGTCGGCGCGGAACAGCAGCTCACCCTGCTGGGCGGACTCGGCGGCGGAGAGCTCGCTGCGGGGGAACAGCTTCTCCTCGTAGGCGGCCAGCGCCGCCTCGGTGTCATCCGGGTGCGCGACCAGCGCCAGAGCGAGCTCGGCCCCGTCCAGCAGGGCGAGATTCGCGCCCTCGCCCGCGAACGGCGACATCAGATGGGCGGCGTCCCCCAGGAGCGTCACGCCCGGGACGCGTGCCCAGCGATGACCCACCGGCAGGGCGTGGATGCGCCGTGGCACCAGCGCCCCGTCGGCGTCACCGACCAGCGCCCGCAGGCTCTTGTCCCAGTCCGCGAAGTGTTCCAGGACATGCGCCTTGGCCGCCTCGGTGTCGGTGAAGTCGATGCCGTCGAGCCACTCCTCGGCGGCCTCCACGGCGGCGTAGACGTGCAGGCTGCCGTCGGTCTCCCGGTGCGCGAGGAGTCCCCGGCTCGCCCCGAGTGCGAACAGCATGCCGCCGCCGACCACCTCGGCGCTCACCGGATGACGCACCTCGGCGTCCCGGAGATCCGCCTCGACGAACGAGACGCCGGTGTAGGCCGGTCGGGCGTCCGACACGAGCGGGCGCACCTTCGACCAGGCCCCGTCTGCGCCCACCAGCAGATCCGTGGTGAAGACGGTGCCGTCGGCCAGGGCCACCTCGTGCCGCCCGCCGCCGACCCCCCGCGCTCCGGTGACCCTGGTGCCCCACCGGACGGTGCCCTCGGGCAGGGAGCCGAGCAGCAGGTCGCGCAGGTCGCCGCGGTCGATCTCGGGGCGACCGCCAGCGCCGTCGTCGGGCCGGTCCAGGTGGACCACCGCGTCCCTGTCGAGGACCCGCGTGGCCTGCCCGCCCTGGTGGACGTGGGCCAGAAACGGCTCGTACAGCCCCGCGGCGCGCAGCGCCACCTGGCCGGTGTCGTGGTGGATGTCGAGCATCCCGCCCTGGGTGCGGGCGGCGGGCGAGGTGTCGAGGTCGTAGAGGGCCGCCTCGATCCCGTGCACGTGCAGCACGCGCGCGAGGGTGAGGCCGCCGAGACCGGCGCCGACGACGGCTGTCGGGTGGTGCGTGGTCATCGCGTACTCCTTGAGGTCATTGCGGTACGGCGGTCAGCTCGATGCCGGTGATCAGCGTCCGCAGTGCCCAGGACAGACGGTCCTCGGGCGACCCCGACAGCAGTGCGTCACCGAGGGCGGCGATCCGCGGATGGGTGCGGGGCGAGGTGTCGCGCAGGGCGCGGCGCAGGGCGTCCCAGTCGGCCTCGGGCGCCCCCTCCGCGTGCTCCGCGGCCGAGGCGGTGCAGTGCTGGAGCAGCAGGTCCACGCCCCACGCGGCCTGCGCGGGCGGGACACCGCCCTCGTCCAGCAGAGCCAGCAGCGACTCGATCAGGTTCAGGTAGTGCGGGCCGCTCGGCCAGGCGGTCAGCGCGGAGCGGGCGAGGGTCGGGTGCTCGAAGAGCATCACGGTGTACGAGGTCAGCACCCGCTCCAGCCGCTCGCGCCACGGGCCCTCGGCCGGTGCCGCCTCGACGGTCCCCAGCAGCTCGTCCAGGACGGCCGCGTGCAGCTCCGCGGTGTTGCGGACGTAGACGTACAGCGAGGCCGGGCCGGTGTCGAGCTCCTGCGCCAGGCGCCGCATGGTCACCTTCTGCAGGCCCTCCGAGCGCAGGATCGCGAGGGCCGAGGTCACGATGCCCTCCCTGCTCAGAGCGGGTTTGGCCGGACGTTCACGGCGGCTGCGCGGGGTGTCGGGGCGGTCTGTCATGCCGCCACGGTAGCGAACATGTTCGCTGCGAACAAGTTCGTGCCGAACATGTTCGTCAAACCCCGGATGTGGCCTCGGCCACAGCTTCTGCAAAGATGCCGTACGTCATGGTGCAGATACCGAAAACACCCGTGCCCTCGTCTCCGGCACCGCGCCCGGTGCCCACGAGCGCCGATGTGGCCCGTCTGGCCGGAGTCTCGCGCGCGACCGTCTCCTACGTCCTCAACAACACCAGCGCCGTACGGATCAGCGAGCCCACGCGCCGCCGGGTCCACGAGGCCGCCAAGGAACTCGGGTACGTGCCGCACGCCGCCGCCCGCAGCCTGCGCGCCGGACACAGCCGCATGGTCCTGATGCCCGCGCCGACCTTCCCGGTGGGCCCGCTCTACAGCCGGTTCATCAGCGAACTCCAGTGGGAGCTCGGCCGCCTCGACTACACCGTCGTCCAGTACGGCAGCGTCGGCGTGCACGGCGACGAGGCCGCCCGCGCCTGGGCCGAACTGCGCCCGGTCGCCGTCCTGGTGCCCGGCGCCGGAGCCCTCGGCCCCCAGGGCGTGACGGTGCTCAAGCGCTCCGGCGCCCGGGCCGTGGTCACCCTCGGCCCCGATTCCGTCGACGGCGCCCACGCCCTGCTCATGGACCACCAGGCCGTCGGCCACTGCGCCGGCAGCCACCTCCACGACCGCGGTCGGCGCCGTATCGGCGTGGTGGTCCCCGAGGAGGACGGCCTGGAGTCCTTCTCCCTGTCCCGCCTGGAAGGCGTGCGCAGCGCCGTGGACGGCACCGGCGCAACCGTCACCGAGCTCCCCCTCGCCTACGAGGAGGAGTCCGCGGCCCGCCTGGCCGCCCGTTGGCGTGACCTCGACCTGGACTCCGTGTTCGCGTACAACGACGAGTACGCGATGTTGTTGATGCGCGCCCTGCAGGACGAAGGCGTGCGCATCCCGGAGGACACGGCCGTCATCGGCGCCGACGACCTCATGCTCGGCCGGCTGCTGAGGCCCCGGCTGAGCACGGTCCACATCAGGCTGCCGTCCGGCCGTGACCTCGCCGAACTGGTCGACCGCGCGGTCCGCAACCCCGGCGCCGCGCCCGAGACGCACAAGGTGCTCGGAGCCACGATGGTCCACCGCGACTCCAGCTGAACCCCCGGGAGGCGGGCATGCGCACCAAGGTCGGCATCATCGGCGGCGGCCCCGCCGGACTGCTTCTGGCCCGGCTGCTGCACCGCGCCGGCATCGACTGCGTCGTCCTGGAGGCGCGGACACGGGAGTACGTCGAGCAGCGCCAGCGCGCCGGAATGCTGGAGCAGGGCACGGTCGACGCGCTGCGCGAGGCGGACGCCGCCGAGCGGCTGAACGCCGAGGGGCTCGTCCACCAGGGCATCGAGCTGCGCTTCGACCGCGAACGCCACCACATCGACTTCCCGACCCTCACCGGCGGCCGCACCGTCACCATCTACGCCCAGACCGAGATCGTGAAGGACCTCGTCGCGCTCCAACTGGCCGGCGGACCACCGCTGTTGTTCGAGGCGGAGGCGCTCGCGATCGAGAAGGCGGAGAGCGAGTCCCCCGTCGTACGGTTCCTGCACGAGGGCCATGAACAGACCCTCGACTGCGACTGGGTGGTCGGCTGCGACGGCTTCCACGGCATCTCCCGCGACACGCTCCCGGCCGCCGTCAGCCGCCCGCACGCGCACGACTACCCGTACTCCTGGCTCGGCATCCTCGCCGACGTCGCCCCCTCCTGCGAGGAGCTCATCTACGCGCGCGGGGAGAACGGCTTCGCCCTGCACAGCATGCGCTCGGCGCATGTCTCCCGCCTGTACCTCCAGGTCTCCAACGACACCGACCCCGACGACTGGCCCGACGACCGCATCTGGGACGAACTCGCCGCCCGCTTCGCCATCGACGCCGACTGGACCCTGCACCGCGGCCCCATCACGGCCAAAGCCGTGACGCCGATGCGCAGTTACGTCCACGAGCCGATGCGCCACGGCCGCCTCCTGCTCGCCGGCGACGCCGCCCACATCGTGCCGCCCACCGGCGCCAAGGGCCTCAACCTCGCCGTCTCCGACGTCCGCGTCCTCGCCCGTGCCTTCGCCGAGCTGCACCGCAGCGGATCCGAGCAGCTCCTCGACAGTTATTCGGAGGTGTGCCTCGCGCGTGTGTGGCAGGCCACGCGCTTCTCGTACGACATGACTAAGATGTTGCACGCTCAACCAGATGGGGATGTGTTCGAGAACCGGCTGCAGCTCGCACGGCTGCGTCGCATCACCGCATCCCGCCACGCAGCGGCCGAACTGGCCGCCAACTACTCGGGACTTCCGCTCATGGCCTGAGTCCCGCCGGTGACGAAACGGAGAGCCGTCATGCCGTTGCTCGACCCGAAAACCTGGCAGTCCCACCCCTTGTCGGGGCCGGAGTACGCCGTCACAGAGCCCGCCACCGGGGACACCCTCGCCACCGTCACCCTCGCCTCCGCCGAGGACGTGGCCCCGGCCGCCGAGGCCGCCCGCGCCGCCCAGGCCGAGTGGGCGCGCGTCCCGCACTTCGTGCGCGCGGGCGTCCTGCGCAAGGCCGGCGACCTGTTCGCCGCGCACGCCGACGAGCTGCGCGACTGGATCGTCCGCGAGTCCGGCTCCATCCCCGGCAAGGCCGACTTCGAACTGCACGTCGCCGCCCAGGAGTGCTACGAGGCCGCCGCGATCGCCTCCCGCCCCGCCGGACAGATCCTGCCCAGCGAGGCGCCGAGGCTGTCGTACACCCGGCGCGTCCCGGTCGGTGTGGTCGGCGTGATCTCGCCGTTCAACGCCCCGCTGATTCTCTCCATCCGCTCGGTCGCCCCGGCCCTCGCGCTCGGCAACGCGGTCGTCCTCAAGCCGGATCCGCGCACGGCGGTGTGCGGCGGGCTGTCCCTCGCCGCGGTCTTCGCGGAGGCGGGTCTGCCGGAGGGGCTGCTGCATGTGCTGCCGGGCGGTCCGGACGTCGGTCAGGCCCTGGTCGCCGACCCGCAGGTGCCGGTCATCTCCTTCACCGGCTCCACCGCGGCCGGCCGCGCGGTCGGCGAGGCCGCCGGACGCCATCTCAAGCGCGTCCACCTGGAGCTCGGCGGCAACTCGGCCCTGGTCGTCCTCGAGGACGCCGACATCGACGCGGTGATCTCCACGGCCGCCTGGGGCTCGTTCTTCCACCAGGGCCAGATCTGCATGACGACCGGCCGCCACCTCGTCCACCAGTCCCTGTACGAGGAGTACGTCGAGCGGCTGGCGGCGAAGGCCGACTCGCTCGCCGTGGGCGACCCGCACCGCGAGCAGGTCCACCTCGGCCCGATCATCGACGACGCCCAGCTCACCAAGGTGCGCGGGCTGGTCGACGCCAGCACCTCCCGGGGCGCCAAGCTGGCCGCGGGCGGCACCCACGACCGGCTCTTCTACCGGCCGACGGTCCTCGCGGGCGTCGACGACCAGACCCCGGCCTACGCCGAGGAGGTCTTCGGCCCGGTCGCGCCGGTACGGTCCTTCGCCACCGCCGACGAGGCGGCGGCCCTCGCGGCGGCGGGCGAGTACGGCCTCTCCCTGGGCATCGTCACCCGGGACACGGCCCGCGGTCTCGACCTCGCCGAGCGCATCCCGACCGGCATCGTCCACATCAACGACCAGACGGTGAACGACGAGGCCGTGGCGCCCTTCGGCGGCATCGCCGCGTCCGGCACCGGCGCCCGCTTCGGCGGTGAGGCCAACGTGGAGGCCTTCACCGACGTGCGCTGGACGACGGTGCGCGGAGACGTGGCGCCATACCCCTTCTAGGAGGAGTCACCGGCTTCTGGAGGGAGCCACCGGCCGTAATCCGGAAGACGTCACTGGCCGTTCTGCTCGGCCTGCGACTGCTGCTCGGCGACGGCCTTGCGCACCTCGTCCATGTCCAGCTTGCGCGCCTGTCCGATGACGTCCGTGAGGGCGGACTCGGGCAGCGCGCCCGGCTGTGCGAACACCGCGACCTGGTCGCGGACGATCATCAGCGTCGGGATCGACTGGATACCGAAGGCCGCGGCCAGCTCCGGCTGCGCCTCGGTGTCGATCTTGCCGAACACCAGGTCCGGGTTCTCCTCGGCCGCCTTCTCGTAGACCGGCGCGAACTGACGGCAGGGCCCGCACCAGGACGCCCAGAAGTCGATCAGGACGAAGTCGTTGTCCGTGACCGTCTGGTCGAAGTTCTCCTTGGTGAGCTCCACGGTGCTGCTCATGACCTGAATTCCCTCTTCCTGCTGTCGGGGCGAAGCCGTCGGCACAAACGCGGCCGGCCGGTCGCGTATTCCGCGCCCCTACCCGTGTGGCCTGAGGCCACACCACCCACCAGACTGACCCCATGACGGAAACGGAAACCATCGCGTACGACGTCGTGGTGCTCGGGGCCGGGCCCGTGGGGGAGAACGTCGCCGACCGCACCCGTGCGGCCGGCCTGTCCACCGCGGTCGTGGAGAGCGAACTGGTCGGCGGCGAGTGCTCGTACTGGGCCTGCATCCCCAGCAAAGCCCTGCTGCGCCCGGTCATCGCCCGCGCCGACGCCCGCCGCGTACCCGGCCTGCGCCAGTCGGTGCAGGGCCCGCTGGACGCCGAGGCGGTCCTCGCCCACCGCAACTACTACACCTCCGACTGGCACGACGACGGCGCGGCCCAGTGGCTCGACGGCATCGGCGCCGACCTCCACCGCGGCCACGGCCGCCTGACCGGCCCGCGCACGGTGACCGTCACCGGCTCGGACGGCACCCGGAAGGTGCTCACCGCCCGGCACGCCGTCGCCGTCTGCACCGGCACCGACGCCGTCCTGCCCGATCTGCCGAACCTGGCCGAGATCAAGCCGTGGACCAGCAGAAACGCGACGAGCGCGCAGGAGGTGCCCGGCCGGCTCGTGGTGGTCGGCGGGGGAGTGGTCGCCACCGAGATGGCCACCGCCTGGCAGGCGCTCGGGGCGCAGGTCACCCTCCTGGTCCGCGGCAAGGGCCTGCTCAACCGCATGGAACCCTTCGCCGGAGAACTGGTCGCCGAGGCCCTCACCGAGGCCGGCGCGGACGTCCGTACCGGCACGTCGGTCGAGTCGGTCACCCGCGAGAACGGCACGGTCGTGGTGGTGACCGACGCCGGCGACCGCATCGAGGCCGACGAGATCCTCTTCGCCACCGGACGCAAGCCCCGCACGGCCGACATCGGCCTCGACACGATCGGCCGCGAACCGGGCAGCTGGCTGCCGGTCGACGACAGCCTCCGTGTGACCGGCAGCGACTGGCTCTACGCGGTCGGCGACGTCAACCACCGCGCCCTCCTCACCCACCAGGGCAAGTACCAGGCCCGCATCGCCGGCGCCGCCATCGCCGCCCGTGCCTCCGGCGTACCGATCCTGGAGTCGGACCCGTGGGGCGCCCACGCCGCCACCGCCGACCACCACGCCGTCCCCCAGGTCGTCTTCACCGACCCCGAGGCGGCCGCCGTCGGCCTCTCCCTCGCGGAGGCGGAACATGCCGGACACCGGGTACGGGCCGTGGACGTCGACATGACCTCCGCGTCCGGCGCGGGCCTGTACGCCGACGGCTACAAAGGCCGCGCCCGCATGGTCGTCGACCTCGAAGCGGAGATCCTGCGCGGCGTGACCTTCGTCGGCCCCGGCGTCGGCGAACTCATCCACTCGGCCACGATCGCGGTCGCCGGCCAGGTCCCGATCAGCCGCCTCTGGCACGCGGTCCCGTCGTTCCCGACGATCAGCGAGGTGTGGCTGCGACTGCTGGAGGCCTACCGGGACAACTGACCGGCGCGGCAAGGGACTTCGTCTCCACGGCAGCTCCAGTCTCTACGGCAGCTCGAAGCCGAGCGCCTTCGCGGCCCGGTCCGGTGCCGGCTGCGCCCACCGCTCCGCCATCGCCTGGTTCGAGGAGAGCGAGCGCAGTTCGGCCCGGTCGAGGTAGAGCGTCCCGTCGAGATGGTCCGTCTCGTGCTGGACGATCCGCGCCGGCCAGCCGCTGAACAGTTCGTCCACCGGACGCCCGTGCTCGTCCTCGCCCGTCAGCCGCACCTGGGCGTGCCGTGCCACGACCGCCTGCCAGCCCGGCACGCTCAGGCAGCCCTCGAAGAAGGCGGCCCGCTCGGGGCCGACGGGCTCGTACGACGGGTTGACCAGCACCCGGAACGGCTGCGGTACCCGGCCCCGGACGAGCCGGACCTCCTCCGGCACCGGCGCCGGGTCCTCGATCACCGCGATCCGCAGCGGTACCCCGACCTGCGGGGCCGCGACGCCCACGCCCGGGGCCGCGTGCATGGTCAGACGCAGGGCCTCGACGAAGCGGGCCAGCAGGGCGGGGTCCAGCTGTCCGTCGAAGCGCTCGGTGCCGCGCCGCAGCACCGGGTCACCGGCCGTGACGATGGGCAGCGGGCCGTCGCCGGCGAGGAGTTGCTCGACCTGCTCGGCAAGGGGCGCGTGATCACGGGGAGTTGCCATCGGGCCAGGATGCCATGGCACCCGGTAACTGGCCGATCGGTGTGTGACGTAGACCACTTGACGCTTCGGGAACTCGGGGCCGTTCGCCTCCGACTACTGGACCGCTACAGCCTCATCGTCCCGTCCCCCGGAGAAGCCCGCCGATGTCCACCGCTCCCTCGACCACCACAGACGAGGCCCCCCGATCCGAGCCCGCCCCGTCCCCGTCCCCCGGCCGGTGGGCCCCACTGCGCCCCCTCGTCCTGCGTCTCCACTTCTACGCGGGCGTGTTCGTCGCCCCGTTCCTGCTCGTCGCCGCCGTCACCGGCTTTCTGTACGCCGGAGCGTTCCAGGCCGAGAAACTCGTCTACGCCCATGAGATGACCGTGGCCGAGGTCGGCGACGGCAAGCTGCCGATCTCCCAGCAGGTCGCCGCCGCCCGCAAGGCCCACCCCGAGGGCACCGTGTCCGCCGTACGGCCCTCTCCGGAGGCCGACGCCACAACCAGGGTGCTGCTGTCCGGCGTCAAGGGCGTCGACCCCGACCACTCCCTCGCGGTCTTCGTCGACCCGTACACCGGCAAGGTGCGCGGCGCCCTCGAACAGTACGGCTCGACCGGCGCGCTGCCGCTGCGCACCTGGATCGACGAGTTCCACCGCGACCTGCACCTGGGAGACACCGGGCGCCTCTACAGCGAGCTCGCCGCGAGCTGGCTGTGGGTGATCTCGGGCGGCGGACTGGTGCTGTGGTTCTCCCGCCGCCGCGCCCTGCGCAAGGTCCGCGGCACCAGCGGCCGGCGCCGCACGCTCGCTCTGCACGGCACCGTCGGCGTGTGGGCCGCCGCGGGGTTCTTCTTCCTGTCGGCGACCGGACTGACCTGGTCGACGTACGCCGGCGCCACCATCGACGAACTGCGCACCTCGCTCGGCCAGGCCACCCCGTCCGTCTCCGCGGCGGTCGGCGGCGAGCACGCCGGCCACGGCGCCTCCGCCTCCGCCGGGTCCGGTGAACACGGCGTCGGCCTCGACAAGGTGCTCGCGGCCGCGCGCGCCGAGGGCCTCACCGACCCCGTGGAGATCGTGCCGCCCGCCGACGCGGAATCCGCCTATGTCGTCAAACAGGTCCGGCGCAGCTGGCCCGAGAAGCAGGACTCGGTCGCGGTCGACCCGACCAGTGGCCAGGTCACCGACGTGCTGCGATTCGACGACCACCCGCTGCTGGCCAAGCTGACCCGCTGGGGCATCGACCTGCACACGGGCGTCCTGTTCGGCCTGGTCAACCAACTTGCCCTGATGGCGCTCGCACTCGCCCTGATCCTGCTGATCGTCTGGGGCTACCGCATGTGGTGGCAGCGCGGCCGCGGCTCGTCCTTCGGCCGGCCCATCCCGCGCGGGTCCTGGCAGCAGGTGCCCCCGATGATCCTGGTCCCGTGCGTCGCCGCCATCGTCGTACTCGGCTACTTCGTCCCCCTGCTCGGCATCCCGCTCGCGGGCTTCATCCTCGCGGACGTCGTCGTCGGCGAGATCGCGCACCGGCGCGGACGGCGCACCTACGGAGGTGACCCGGCCGTGAAGTAGCGTGTGGCGACACGCCGACGCCGGAGGGAGACGGGACATGGCGCGGGAACACCGGCGGCCCCGGCGCGGACAGGGTGAGCTGGAGGGCCAGGTCCTCGGTGCGCTGAGGGAGGCGCACGGCCCGGCCACCGCGGCCTGGGTGCAGGAGCGGCTCGGGGACGACCTCGCCTACACCACCGTCGTGACCATCCTGACCCGTCTGCTCGCCAAGGACGCGGTCTCCCGCCGGCGCCAGGGCCGCTCCTTCCTGTGGACGCCGACCGCGGACGTCGCCGGGCTCGCGGCCCTGAAGATGCGGCGCCTGCTCGACGGCGAGGACGACCGTGAGGCCGTCCTCGCGCACTTCGTCACCGCACTCCCGCCCGGCGACGAACAGGTGCTGCGCGCCCTGCTGGACGGAACGCGGGCCAGGGACGGCGACGCGGGGGAGTGACCCACGGCGTACGGCCGGGCCCGGCTCCACACGGGAACCGGGCCCGGCCGTCGTGTCGTACGGTCTCGGTCGGAACCGCTTCGTACGGTCCCGCTCAGACCTGCTCGAAGTCGCCCGCCAGCGCCGAGGCGATCCGCAGATGCGACGCGGCCTCCTCCTGCCGCCCCTGCCGCTCCAGCGTGCGGCCGAGCATCAGCCGGGCGTAGTGCTCCACCGGGTCCCGCTCGACGAGGACGCGCAATTCGGCCTCGGCGCGCCGCAGTTGGGCGGAGTGGTAGTAGGAGCGGGCCAGCAGCAGCCGCGGTCCGGTCTGCTCCGGCACCTCCTCGACCAGCGCGCCCAGCACCCGCGCCGCGGCGGCGTAGTCCTTGGCGTCGAAGAACATCCGCGCGCGCTCCCAGCGCTCCGCCGGTGTCCCGTGGTCGTAGTACGTCGTGTTCACTGCTGACCTCCTTCGGCCTGCTCAACCGAACAAGGTCGTTGCATATTCCAACCCAGTGGCGAAGGGGCTGTCAGGCCGCCATCGCGGCCAGTTCGGCGTTGGCCCGCTCGGTCACCAGGGTGAGCACGCGGCCGGCGGCCGCAAGGTCCTCCTCCGGGATGCCGCCCCAGACCCGCGCGGAGAACTCGGCGCTCTCGGCGCTGACTTCGGCGTAGAACTCCCGGCCGGCGTCGGTGATCCGGAGCCGGGACTCCTCGGCCGCGAGCAGCCCCTTGGCGACCAGCTCCTCGACGACTTCCTGTGCGTCGGCCGCGTCGACCTTGAGCGAGCCGACGACCTGCGCGACGAGCTCCTCGCGCTCGACCGGCGCCTCGGCGACGGCGACGAGCCTGAGGGTGATGTTCTGCGGGAAGGTGGCGCCGTGCCGGGCCAGGACGCTCTCCAGGACGGCGCGGGCCGCATAGTGGGCCAGGCCGAGGACGCGGGCGTTGGCGAGGGGTGCGGTGGTGGTCATGACTGCTCCTTCTCGTTCTCACTGTTCTCGCTGAACGGATCAAGAGGTGCGTCGAGCAACGCCGTCAGATCGCGGACGAACTCCCGCCCGCGCGGGCTGTCCAGACCGCCGAGCGGCTCCATGAACTGCCGCAGCAGTCCCTGTACGACCGTGATCGCGCGCCCGGTGACCTCGCGCCCCTGCTCGGTGAGGGCCAGCTGCACGGCGCGGGGGTCGCGGGGGTCACGGGTGCGTTCGAGCAGGCCGGCCGACTCCAGGCCGCGGGCCAGCTTGGAGACGTACAGCGGCTCCAGACCCACGTGGTCGGCGAGCCGACGCTGGCTGGGCCGCTCACCGCTGCGGTGCATGCCGTACAGCGAGGCGACCAGGGAGTACTGCGCGTGGGTCAGCCCGAGCGGGGCCACGGCCCGGTCGACGGCCACCCGCCACTTCATCGACAGACGCCACACCAGGAACCCGGGTGTCGCCTTCTCGGAACCGTTGCTCATGGTGAATACAGTACATGGATACTATGTACATGGCTACTATTTTTCACGCGTCGGCAGGACAGCCCGAGTGACGGACTGACGGGACCCGCTTCGCGGGGCTAGGTTGGGCGCCATGAGCAATCTTGATCGCGAGCCGGTTCCCGCCGTGTGCGGTGGCCGCGGCTTCGTGGTGGCGGAGCCCGTCCGTGAACTCCTCAGCCCTCGCCGCGTCAAGCTCGGCGAGTCCACCGAGGTCCGCCGACTGCTGCCCAACCTGGGCCGCCGTATGGTCGGCGCCTGGTGCTTCGTCGATCACTACGGCCCCGACGACATCGCCGACGAACCCGGCATGCAGGTCCCACCCCACCCGCACATGGGCCTGCAGACCGTGAGCTGGCTGCACCAGGGCGAGGTGCTGCACCGTGACTCGACCGGCAGCCTCCAGACCATCCGCCCCCGCGAACTGGGCCTCATGACCTCGGGCCGGGCCATCAGCCACTCCGAGGAGAGCCCCCGCCCGCACGCCCGCTTCCTGCACGGCGCCCAGCTGTGGGTCGCCCTCCCGGACAGCCACCGCCACACCGAACCGCACTTCGAACACCACGCCGAGCTGCCGCGCGTCACCGCGCCCGGTCTCAAGGCCAAGCTGATCCTCGGCAGCCTCGACGGCGCGACCTCGCCGGGCACGACATACACGCCGATCGTCGGCGCCGACCTGACCCTCGCCGCGGGCGCGGACGTACGCCTCCCGCTGGAGCCGGACTTCGAGTACGCCGTGCTCGCCATGTCCGGCGAGGCCCACGTCGACGGCGTGCCGGTCCTGCCGGGCTCGATGCTCTACCTCGGCTGCGGCCGCACCGAACTCCCGCTGCGCGCCGCGTCGGACGCCGGGCTGATGCTGCTGGGCGGTGAGCCGTTCGATGAGGAGCTGATCATGTTCTGGAACTGGATCGGGCGGTCCCAGGAAGAGATCGTGCAGGCTCGTGAGGACTGGATGACAGGGTCGCGGTTCGGTGAGGTGAAGGGGTACGACGGGGCACCGCTGCCGGCTCCTGAACTGCCTCCGGTGGCGTTGAAGCCGCGAGGAAGGGTGCGTTGACCTGCCGAGATGCGCCGAAGGGCTTGGCTGGGGCGGGGGTGCGTGGACGTCCGCCGCTTGCTGACCTCTGCTGACCTTTCTGATGGTGCGTCAGTCATTGGCTGCAGCTCGTGGGCGGACTTCGGTCAAGCCCGGTTCTGTGACCTGCCGGCTCGGGGCCCGGCACATCGAGGGACTTGTCCTCCTGACGCGATGCCGTACACGGTGATCGGGTACGGCATCCAGTGGCGGGAAATTGATCGCGCGGTGGTCGCACGGCGGCTGAGTGTCTACCGTGACAACGCCGGGGCGTCGCCACGGCGGCGAGCGGGACGGGGAGTGGAGCACACGCATGGCCGTGTCCGAGCGAGGTACGCCGTCATCGGTGGGCTCACTGCTGCGGGAGTGGCGCGAACGTCGGCGCCTGAGTCAGGTGGACCTCGCCAACCAGGCGGACGTGTCGGCCCGGCACATCAGCTTCCTTGAGACCGGGCGGGCCAATCCCAGCCGGGCCATGATCCTGCGCCTCGCCGAGCAACTCGACATCCCCATGCGTGACCGCAACCCTCTGCTGCTGGCGGCCGGTTACGCCCCCGCCTACGAGCAGAAACCCCTCGCCGACCCGGCCATGGGTCCGGTGCTGGACGCCGTCAGACAGGTGTTGCGCGGCCACGACCCCAACCCCGCGCTGGTCGTCGACGGTGAATGGAACCTCGTCGAGGCCAACCGGGGCTTCGCGCTGTTCACCGAGGGCTGCGCCCCCGAACTGCTCGAACCCCCGATGAACGTGCTGCGACTTGTCCTGCACCCCAAGGGAATGGCCCCTGGCGTCGCCAACCTCGGCGTGTGGCGAGCCAAACTGCTGGGCCGACTGCGTCGGCGTGCCGCCTCGGACCCCCGTCTGCGGCCGCTGTACGAGGAACTCCTGGAGTACCGCTGCGACCAGGAGGAGCCCGACGTCGACTTGCCCGTCGCGGGCGACATCTGCATCCCGTTCCAGCTGCGCCGCGGCGATCATGTGCTGTCCTTCTTCGGCACCCTCGCCACCTTCGGTACGCCGCGTGACATCACCGTGGCCGAGCTGATCATCGAGTCGTTCTTCCCCGCCGACGAGATCACCGCGGACGCGGTCCGCGCCTATGTCTCCGCCCCGGGTGCCGGAAACTTCTCGTAACTCGTTCTCCCTGGTCAGGCATGGTAGTTGGGCCGCTCCTACCTCGGAAGTAATTGAGCTTCCCACTTCTGGACGGGACGGTTGGGTCACCGCACACCCAGGTCGGCAGGACCGGTAGCTCTGGCCTGCCCTGATCAGGAGCTTCCCTCCATGACCACCTGCACCACCTCTGCCGCGTCCCCGGGCGGATCAACACGAGCCGAGTCGACCTCGACAGGACCGCATCCGCTCACCCTGCCCATCGTCCTGGTCGGTGTTTTCCTGAGCGGCCTGGACTTCTTCATCGTCAACGTGGCGATCCCCGCGATCCAGGCGGACCTGCACGCCACCGAGGCACAGATCCAGCTGATCGTCGCGAGCTACGCCCTGGTGTACGGCGTCGGCATGATCACCGGCGGCCGGCTCGGCGACCTCTTCGGCCGTCGCAGGCTGTTAGTGATCGCGTTGATCTCCTTCACTCTGGCTTCCGCGGCCTGCGGCCTCGCCCCCAACACCGGCACCCTGCTGGCCTTCCGCGTGGTGCAGGGCGCCGGGGCCGCCCTGATGGCACCCCAGGTCCTCGCCATCTTCTCCACCGTGTACGAGGGACCCGCCCGCGCCCGGGCCATCAACTGGTACGGCGCGATCTCCGGCTTCGCCGCGGTCTTCGGCCAGCTCATCGGCGGCCTGCTCATCAAGTTCGACCTCTTCGGCATGGGCTGGCGCGCCTGCTTCCTCATCAACCTGCCGATCGGCCTTGTCGCCGCGGCGATGGCCCTCACCTACGTGCCGGAGTCCAAGGCGCCGGGACGCCCGAAGCTGGACCTGGTCGGCATGGTCCTGGTGACGGTGGCGCTGACCGCGGTCTGCCTGCCGCTGATCGAGGGCCGGCAGCAGGGCTGGCCCGCCTGGGCCTGGATCCTGCTGGTGGGTTCGATTCCGCTGTTCGTCACGTTCGCCGTGCAGCAGAACCGGCTGCGCGCGAACGGCCGCTCGCCGTCCGTCGACCTCTCCCTCTTCAAGGAACGCGCCTTCACCGCAGGCCTGTTCGCCCAGCTGACCTTCTTCGCCGGTATGGCTTCGTACTTCCTGGTGCTCGCCCTCTACCTGCAGAAGGGCAGGCTCCTGGAACCACTCGACTCAGGTCTGGTCTTCGGCGCCCTGGGCATCGGCTACATCATCACCTCCATGTCGGCCCGAAAGGTCGCCGCCCGTTTCGGGCCGCAGACCATCGCTGTGGGCTGTGCCATCCGGCTCGTCGGTATGGCCCTGCAGATCTGGGCCGTCGGCTCCATCGGAGTCCACGGCAACATCGGCTGGCTCATCCCAGGTCTGTTCCTCGACGGCGCAGGCATGGGGCTGGCCATCGCGCCGCTCGCCTCGACCGTGCTCGCCCGCGTTCCGGCACACGACGCCGGCTCCGCCTCGGGAGTGCTGACCACCGGACTACAGGTCGGCAACGGCGTCGGCGTGGCCCTCATCGGCCTCGTCTTCTACAACGTGCTCGGCGACGCCCCCGTGTCGGCGGACTTCTCCGACGCGTTCCGTGCCTGCCTCTGCTACATCGTGGCGATCACTGTCCTCCTCGCCCTGATCGTGCAGGCACTGCCCAAGAACCCGGCCGCCGTGCCCAAGTGACGACACCGGCGTCGGCCATCCCCGAGTACTGACGAAAGCAAGGAAGAAAGAACCATGACCGACCTGAACGACTTCGCGGCCCGCTATATCGCGATGTGGAACGAGCCTGACGCCGAGTTGCGCCGCAAGGCCATCTCCGAACTGTTCGCCCCGGACGCCGCGCACTACACCCCCGCCCAGGAGGTGCACGGCCACGATGAACTCCAGGAGCGCATCACGACGGCCTACGAGAAGTGGGTGAAGCCGGGGGTGTTCGCCTTCCGCGTCGTCCCCAACGCGAACGGCCATCACGACTCCGTGCGCTTCAACTGGGAGATGTACCGCGTCGCGGACGGTGCCTCCGACTCCCGCGGATTCGACTTCATGACCCTGAACGAGCAGGGCCTGATCGTCACGGACTACCAGTTCGTCGACTGACCCTCCCGGGTTCCGGCGGCCGCGGCCGTGCGGCCGGACATCACCCGACGGCGGACACGGGACCACGATGGCTGGAACCCGGGAGCATCAAGGGGCCACGGCATTCGTGTCGTGGTCGCACTGAGCGTCGTGCAGGGCATCGCCCTCGGTGGTGAATGGGGGCGCGACGTTCATGGTCGTCGAGCACGCCGGTGACCGGCGACACGGCCTGTGGCCCAGCTTCACGCAGATGGGCGCGCCGGTGGGTTCGCTGCTGTCCACGCTCGTCGTCACCTTCGTCGCACACTCCCCGACGACCAGTTCCGCTCGTGGGGCTGGCGCGTGCCGTTCCTGTTCAGCGTGGTGACGCCGGCGATCGGCATGTTCGTCAGAGTGCGGCTCGCGGAGAGCCCCGTGTTCGCCGAGGCGAAGCGGGACAGCACGGCGGCCAGGATGCCGATCGCCGAAGTCCTGCGCAAACCAGGTACGTTGCTGCTCGCCAGCTGCATCGGTATTGGCATCTTTCATGGCGAACTCGCTGCTGGTCCGCTACATGATCTCGTACTCCGCGCCCTCCGACCGGATCGGCCGCCGCCCGGTGATGCTCGCCGGGGTGATGAAGCTGGTCGACTCGAAGTCTCCCGGTCTGCTGATCCTCGCCATCGTGCTCGGACGGAGCGTGGCCCAGTGCACGATGTACGCCCCACAGGGGGTCGGCGCGGGGTTCACGCCTGTGATCGTCGGCAGCCTGGTGGCGGCGAACGACGGGTGCCGGCTCGAGCCGGGGCGGTGCCTGCGATCATTCGGCCGTGAGCTATGACCTGGTCGTATGGGATGGTGAGCCGCCGCGCGACAACGACGAAGCGGGCGCGGCCTTCGACGAGCTCTACGAGCGCTACCTGGACTCGGATGACGTGGTGATGGAGCCGTCGCCTCGTATCGGGGCCTACGTCGAGGCGCTCGTCGAGCGGTACCCCGACGATGTCCAGGGCAGTCCCTGGGCATCACCGCCGGTCATCGATGAGGCATCGGGCCCGATCGTCTATCTGCTCATGTCCTACAGCAGGGCTGAGGAAGTATCCGCGTATGCGGCGGCCTTGGCTCGCGAGCATGGACTCATTTGCTTCGATCCGCAGGGAGAAATCCTGCGGATCTGAGCCGCGCATCTCGATCGGCGTGGCTCAAGCAAAGCCGCCATGCCGCCGGTAGGTGAAGTGGTGTTTCGCCACCGAGATGGGGCGACGACTGGGCAGGGCCGCGACCGCCGGCGGCTCGATCGACGACCTGGAGGCGACGTCCCCGTTCGGCCGGGTCTGCCTGCCCGAGGACGTCGCCGGGACGGTCGCCTATCTCGTCTCCGCGGACGCGGGCCATGTCACCGGGCAGACGATCCTGGTCGACGGGGGTGGTTCGGACGTGACGATCTTCTGACCAGCAGCTACGTCCGTGAGCTGCTGCGGGTCCGGGACGACCGTCAGGTTCATCTGCCTGTGCGATCATGCGCGCGTGAACGCACCTTCCCCGCCGTCCCGCGGTTTCGCAGCCGAGTTCAAGGACGCCGTCACGTTCCGGGCCTTCGGGCTCGTGCTCGGCGGCCTGCTCGTCCAGCTCGCCTTCGTCGTGTCCTACGTCGGGGCCTTCCACTCACCCACGCCGCACCGGATACCGGTGGCGGTCGCCGCTCCGCAACAGGCGTCCGCGAAGATCGTCGCCCAGCTCGACGCCCTGGACGGCGACCCGGTCGAGGCCACGGCGGCACCGAGCGCCGCGGCCGCCCGGCAGTGGGTCCTCGCACGGAAGACGGACGCCGCCTTCCTCTTCGACCCGGCGGGCACCAAGGACACCCTCCTGGTCGCCTCGGCGGGCGGGCCGTCGGTGTCGCAGACCGCCACGCAGATCGCCCAGAAGATCGAGGCGGCGGAGAAGCGGCAGATCACCGTGACCGACATCCGGCCCCCGAACGCCGGGGACGGGCGCGGTATGACGTCCTTCTACCTCGTGCTGGGCTGGGTGATCGGCGGCTACCTGACCGCGACGATCATGGGTATGGCGGCGGGTTCCCGGCCCGCCAACCGGCACCGCACCCTGATCCGTCTCGCCGTCCTCGTGGTGTACGCGGCCGTGTCGGGGATCGCCGGAGCGGCCATCGTGGGGCCGGTGTTCGACGCGCTCGGCGGTCACTTCTGGGCCCTGAGCGGCATCGGCGCCCTGGTCGTCCTCGCCTCGGCGGCGACCGCGCTCGCGCTGCAGACCCTGCTGGGTCTCCTGGGCACCGGTGTGGTCGTCCTGCTCTTCGTGGTGCTGGGCAACCCCAGCTCCGGCGGCGTCTACCCGGCGCCACTGCTCCCGTCGTTCTGGAGCGCGATCGGACAGGCCCTGCCGCCGGGCGCCGGTACCACCCTGGTCCGCAACACGGTGTACTTCTCCGGCCATGCCATCACGTCGGCGCTGTGGGTGCTCGGTGCCTACGCGGTGGGCGGCGCGGTGCTCGCCTGGGCGGCCTCCTGGCACCACGAACGCCGACGCCCCGAAGGCACTGCCGCAGAATCCGAACCGACGCCGGAACCCTCCCCCGCCGCCTGACTCACGGCGTGCCTGCGCCGGCGACGACATCCCAGCGCCCGGCGAACAGTTCCTGGACGGCGCCGTCGACTTCGCGGCGGTACGCACGCTGGGGCGGGCCGTGTTCGGTGGTGTGGCCCAGGGGTTCTTCCCGCCGAGGCCTTCATCGCCGCCCTGAGTGTCCGACGGCTCGTGGTGAGGCGCCCGGTTCTCGGTGGTAGGTGTTGTTGAACGCCTGGAGGTCGGGGTGCCGACGGTCGCGGCGATCGCCGGGATGGCGAGTGTGGAGGCGATCAGGAGGTGCCGGGCGGGTTCCAGGCGGCGGCGCCGGATGGGCCATGGCTGTGCGCAGGGCGGGATGCCCGGACCGCTCGCGGTCGGAGGCGTCGGTACTGCGTGCGTCTGCCGCAGCAGACGACCGGCGCCTCATCCAGGCAGGCCGCCTCGCTCATCCCGCCGTGAGCCAGGGTGTCCCCTTGACCTTCTTTTCCGGGCGGCTCTAGCGTCCGAGGCATGAGCGAGCCGCTGACCACGCCCGGCGAAGGTTTCCATCCTCATCTCGGTGACCGTGCAGGCCACCCGGCCACGCCCCTCCGTGCCCGGCTGCACCACATCCGTGCCGACGAACTCGACGGTGACACCGCCCAGACCGGCGGGATGCGCAGGTTCGCCGCCGTCAGCGGCAAGACGGTGGGCTCCGAGAAACTGTGGATGGGCCAGACGCACGTCGCCCCGTCGACCTCGTCCTCGAACCACCACCACGGCGACTCCGAGACCGCCATCCACGTGCTGAGCGGACACCCCGAGTTCGTCTTTCTCGACGACTCCGGCGGCACCCCTGAAGAGGTACGGCTGCGCACCTCTCCCGGCGACTACATCTTCGTCCCTCCGTTCGTGCCGCACCGCGAGGAGAACCCGGATCCCGCCGAGGAAGCCGTGGTGGTCATCGCCCGCAGCACCCAGGAGGCGATCGTCGTCAACCTTCCGCACCTCTACGTCCTGGGGCGCGAAGAGCACTGAACGTGTGCGCGCACGGCATCGCGGGCGCCCTGCGGGTCTCGTTCGCGCACGTCCGCGACGATCTGCTCGTGTCCGGTGCAATGACATGCTCCTCGCCCTGAAGGGCGAGGGATTCTGGCCTTCTCGACTGGTTGCTGTGCCGCTACGGCACGGATTCCGGTCGCGGCGTTGGTGTCCCGGTCGTGGACGGTGCCGCAGGCGGTGCAGGTCCATTCTCGTTCGCGCACAGCGTGTCGTCCGGCTCGGCGAAGCGGGACCCAGCACCATCGGCGACCCGCATGGCGCCGTTCGTCAACGGCCGCCGGACCCGCCGCTGCCGTACGACCCGCTGCTCCCGCCACTCCAGCGCGGCCGCTCCTTCGACGGGGCCGACCGGGTCGGTGAATTGCCGTGGCCGGGCAGCTCGTGCGGGGTCAGCCGGCGGTCACCGCGCGGCACCTCGGCCGGCTCGCGGTTCTCCAGGAGTTCGCGGACCGGGCCCTCGTCCGGGAGCCGGGGCTGTTCGTCCGGGCGCGGCGGAGCGGGCTCGCGGCGCCGGATCCGGGCGCCCAGCACGAAGGCGCCGATCAGCACGGCCACGATCACCACACCGGCCGCGATGAGTCCCAGAGCGGCGGCGCTGCCGGCGGCGAAGACCATCGATGCACTGTTCATGGCCCGCGAGTACCCGGGGCCTCCGGCGTGAACCCGGGTCACCCCGGCCCCGAGGCGGGAGGGCGGTGCAAACCCTGGTGAACGCCGTGTTTGACGCGGTGGGCACCGGCTACCCGAACCGTGTGACTACGACGACATCCCAGCAGGAGCTCTTCCGGTTCCTGGAGGACCGCTTCGCGTGCGCGCAGGCGTGTACCGAGTGCGCTCGGGCGTGTGCTCTGCGCGCGAGCCTCGTGGACCCGGACGGGACGGAGGAGCAGGAACTCGTACGGCGCAAGGGCATCATGTGCGCGGAGGTGTGCGACGCGACCTGCCGTGTGCTGTCCGAGCAGAACCGCCTGGACGAGGCCGGCATCCGCATCCAGGTGGAGTGGTGCCGCACCGTGTGCCTGGAGTGCGCGCACGCCTTCGACCGGCTGGCGGGCGCCGAGGACGGCGCGAAGGCCTGCCGCGAGTGCGCACGGGCGTGCACGGACTTCCTGGGCACGCTGAACTGACGCACGCGGGCGGGCCGTGGCGCGCCGCCCAATCCGAAACGCCGTCCAATCCGCGCCGCTTGATCCGCGCTGCCCAATCCGTGCCGCTCAATCCGCGCCGCCGAGCGGTCGCCCGATCCGTACGTTCCACCGCCCCACCCTGCCGCTGAGTTCGACAGCGGTCAGTGGTGGCACGTCCGTACGCCAGAACGCCGACTCGGGTGCGCCCAGGCCCCGTACCACCGCGGCCCGCACCACCTCGGGCTCGACCACGGCCACCGTGCGGCCCATGTACCGCGTCGCCGACTCCAGCCACTGGGCCACCCGGTCGCACACCGCCCGCACCGACTCCCCGCCGTGCGGTGCCGAGTCCGGGTCGGCCAGCCAGCGGACCAGCGCATCCGGCTCCCGCTCGCCCACCTCCGCCAGCGTCGCCCCGCGCCAGCGGCCCGCGTCCAGTCCCGCCAACTCGGGCACGGACACTGCGTCGAGGCCCAGCGCGGCGGCCGTCTCCCGGCAGCGCACGGTGGGGGAGGACAAGGCCCGGTCCGGCACCGGGAGCGTGTCGGCCGCCGCCTGCGCCTGCCGCAGCCCGGAGGTGTCCAGGGAGCAGCCGTCGTCGAAGCGCGCCTCCCGCAGGGCCGCCGTGAGCGCAGGTGAGATCAAGATCACTCGGCTCGTCCTGCGCTCGTTCCCGGGCTGCATATTGCTCCAAGTCCCTTGATCAGACGGGGGAAACGGCTCACCTGGGGCGCTTACCGCGCCCCTACGCGCTCTTGGCCGCACCTCGGCTTCGCGGTACCTTCACGGACGATATCGACGATCGATATCGACGACGGCACAGCGGAAGCCGGTGAGAAGCCGGCACGGTCGCGCCACTGTAAGCCGGGCCCGCACCCTCGGTGCGGGCTGGGTGAGTCAGACCCGCCCCGTCGTCCTGTGCACCACCGAAACGGGACGCGAGTTCCCCAGGAGGGCCTGCCATGGCGCAGTCTGTCGCTCAGCCGACCACCACTCCCACCGTCGTACCGGCGAAGCTGCCGATCGGCGCGATCGTCCCCTGGGCGGTCTTTTTCGGCATCCTGATGCTGGTCCTGCTCTACTTCGTCGGCGCCGAGCAGGGCGCCACCTCCGTGATGAGCGGATCCGACGTCCATGAGTGGGTGCACGACGCCCGCCATCTGCTCGGCTTCCCCTGCCACTGACGGCTGCCAGGAAGCACGTACGAGCCCATGAACTCCGCAACCGTCCGCAACCTCCTGGTGCGCGGCATGCTCGCGGGACTCGCCGCGGGCCTGCTCGCCCTGGTCGTCGCCTACTTCCTCGGTGAACCGCGCGTCGACGCGGCCATCGCCTACGAAGACGCGCACTCGCACGAGCACGGCATGGAAGTCGTCAGCCGCACGATGCAGTCCACCGCGGGCCTTGCCACCGGTGTCCTCGTCTACGGCGTCGCGTTCGGCGGCATCGCCGCCCTCTCGTACTGCTTCGCCCTGGGCCGCATCGGCCGCTTCGGACCGCGCGCGAGCGCGCTGCTCCTGGCGGTCGCCGGCCTGATCGCCGTGTACGTCGTGCCCTTCCTGAAGTACCCCGCCAACCCGCCGTCCGTCGGCGACCCCGGCACCATCGGCAAGCGCACCACCCTGTACTTCCTGATGGTGCTGCTCAGCGTGCTGCTCGCGATCGCCACCGTGATCCTGGGCAAGCGCCTCGCACCCCGTCTGGGCAACTGGAACGCGACGCTCGCCGCCGGGGCGTTCTTCGTCCTCGTCGTCGGGCTCGCCTACGCGTTCCTGCCGTCCGTCAACGAAGTCCCGAAGGGATTCTCGGCCACCCTGCTCTGGCAGTTCCGCCTGGCGGCCCTGGCCGTCCAGCTCACTCTGTGGACATCCTTCGGGCTGCTCTTCGGGCTGCTGGCGGAGCGCGTGCTGGCTCCGAAACCGGTGCGAGCCACCAGCGTCACCGAGGCAACTCCCGTCCCGCACTGAGCATTTCACCGGAAAGGGCCCCTGGAATTCGCCGATGGGCCGTCGGCGACCAGGGGCCCTTTCCCTGTCCCTCGCCATTCCCAATTTCTGGAACACGTTCTACCGTGTGCGCCGTCAGGACCGGCCTGGGATGCCTGGAGGCGCCGTGCACCTCGAATACACGCCCGAGCAGCAGCGGTTGCGCACCGAACTGCGTGCCTACTTCGCCGAGCTGGTGCCCGACAACGCCTACGCCCGGCACGGCGATCCGGCCGCGCAGAAGCGCTTCTACCGCGCGACCATCCGGCGCCTCGGCACGGACGGCTGGCTCGGCGTGGGGTGGCCCAAGGAGTACGGCGGGCGCGGGCTGACGGCGATGGAGCAGTTCATCTTCTTCGACGAGGCCGCCCAGGCCGGTGTCCCGCTGCCGCTGATGGCGCTCAACACGGTCGGGCCGACGATCATGCAGTTCGGCACGGACGAGCAGAAGGCGTACTTCCTGCCGAAGGTCCTGGCCGGCGAGATCGACTTCGCGATCGGCTACAGCGAGCCGGACGCCGGCACCGACCTGGCCTCGCTCAAGACGCGCGCGGTGCGCGACGGCGACGAGTACGTCGTCAACGGACAGAAGATCTGGACGACCAACGGCGACACCGCCGACTGGGTGTGGCTCGCCACCCGCACCGACCCGGACGCCCCGCCGCACAAGGGCATCACCATGCTCCTGGTCCCCACCACCGACCCCGGCTACTCCTGCACCGTCATCACCACCCTCGCCTCCCACGACACCACCGCCAGCTACTACGAGGACATCCGCGTCCCCGTCTCCCGCCGCGTCGGCGCCGAGAACCAGGGCTGGCGGCTGATCACCAACCAGCTCAACCATGAGCGCGTCACCCTCGCCGCCCACGGCACCATGGCGATCCGCGCCCTGCACGACGTCCAGCGCTGGGCCATGGAGACCAAACTCGCCGACGGCCACCGCGTGATCGACCTGCCCTGGGTGCGCCGCCGCCTCGCCCAGACCCATGTGAAGCTCGACGCGATGAAGCTCCTCAACTGGCAGATGGTCAACGCCGTCCAGGAGGGCACCCTCACCCCGCAGGACGCCTCCGCGGTCAAGGTCCACGGCTCCGAGGTGCGCCGGGACGCCTACGCCTGGCTGATGGAGATCGTCGGCGCGGTGGGCGAGTTGAAGGAGGGCTCGGCGGGCGCGGTGCTCCACGGCGAGCTGGAGCGCGGCTACCGCTCGGCCGTCATCTTCACCTTCGGCGGCGGCAACAACGAGATCCAGCGGGAGATCATCTCGTGGATCGGTCTGGGGATGCCGCGCGTACGGCGTTAGCCTGCCGGTATGGGTGATCCCGGGCTGTTCACGCCGACGTCGGTGACCTGGCAGATGCACGGCGACCCGATGATGTGGGTCGCCGGGATCCGCGCGCTCTATCTCCAGGCGCTGCACCCCCGCGCGGTGCGCGGCGTCATGCAGAACTCCGACTTCCGCAAGGACGCCTGGGGCCGGTTGATGCGGACCGCGAACTTCGTCGGCACCATCACCTACGACACCACGGAGGCCGCCGAACGCGCCGGCGCCCGCGTCCGGAAGATCCACACCATGCTGTCGGCGACCGACCCGGACACGGGGGAGCGGTACGGCGTCGACGAACCCGAGCTGCTGCTGTGGGTGCACTGCGCCGAGATCGACTCCTATCTGCAGGTCGCACGCCGCTCCGGCCTCCGGCTCACCGACGCCGAGGCCGACCGCTACATCGGCGAACAGCGCGAGAGCGCGCGGCTGGTGGGCCTCGACCCGGACGCCGTACCGGCCGACCAGGAGGAGATGAACGCCTACTTCGAGAAGATCCGGCCCGAACTCGCCGTCGGACCGGAGGCACGCGAAGTGGACGACTTCCTCCTCCGGCCGCCGACGCATCCCCTCCTGGTCCCGGCGCGCGAGGTGCTGTGGCGGCGCGTGGCACATCTGGCGTACGCCGCCCTGCCGCCGTACGCTCACGAGTTGTACGGCAGACCCGCCCCGAAACCCGGGACCGTCACCCTGCAACTGCGTGCCACGGGCAACCTGCTGCGCTGCGTTCCCGCACGTGTGCGCTGGCAACTCCCGCCCAAACACATTCTTCGCGCGATGGCACGGCTCGGCCCCGGCTCCCGCCCGGCCCCGTACAAACTCGGACGATAGCTCGCCATACTGGACGAGCCAGGGGTGGGCGGGGCGAACCGTACGGGGGCGATCGCAGACGATGGGGGACAGCAGGCTGATCCAGGGCCGGTACCGGCTGCTCGACCTGATCGGGCGGGGCGGTATGGGCGAGGTGTGGCGGGCCCGGGACGAGTCGCTCGGTCGGCAGGTCGCCGTGAAGTGCCTCAAGCCGCTCGGCCCGCACCACGACCAGGCGTTCACCAGAGTCCTGCGCGAGCGCTTCCGCCGGGAGGCCCGGGTGGCCGCCGCCCTCTCGCACCGCGGGGTGACCGTGGTCCACGACTTCGGCGAGGCGGACGGCATCCTCTACCTGGTCATGGAGCTCCTGGAGGGCCGCAACCTCAGCCAGCTCCTGGAGGACAACAAGCACCACCCGCTGCCCGTCGGTGACGTCGTGGACATCGCCGACCAGGTCTCCTCCGCCCTCGCCTACACCCACCAGCAGGGCATCGTGCACCGCGACCTGAAGCCCGCCAACATCATGCGGCTCACCGAGGGCACGGTGAAGATCTGCGACTTCGGCATCGCCCGCCTCGGCCACGACATCGGCTTCACCTCCCGGCTGACCGGCACGGGCATCGCGATGGGAACCCCGCACTACATGTCGCCGGAGCAGATCGGCGGCTCGGAGGTCGACCAGCGCAGCGACCTGTACTCGCTGGGGTGCGTGCTGTACGAGATCGCCACCGGGGCGCCGCCGTTCGACCTCGACGACGCGTGGGCGATCCTGGTCGGCCACCGGGACACCCCGCCGCGGCCCCCGCGCAGCCAGCGGGCCGAACTCCCGGAGTACCTCGAGAAGATCATCCTGGACCTGCTGGCCAAGCGTCCCGAGCAACGTCCGCACGACGCGCGGGAGCTGGCCCGCAGGATCAGTCTGGGCCGCACGACACCGACGTACGTGCCGACCGTCGTCACCCCCCAGCCGACCTTCCGCCCGCCCGAGCAGGAGCCCTCGCGCGAGCCCCGCCTGCCGTCCTGGACCCGCGGCATGACCACCGGCCACAAGGCGACCGGCGCCGGTCTGAGCACCACACCGCCGGACGCCGGGGCCGGTCTGACCGGCGAGTGGATCGCCCCGCCCGCCGCAGGACGGCCCGACGATCCCGCGCCGGACCAGCCGTCGGCTCCCTCCCCGCAGACCCTCACCGCCCTGGCCGGACGGCACAACGCCGGGCTCAGCCTCGGGCGCCTGGGCCGCTGGAAGGAGGCCGGCGAGGTGCACCGCGCGGTCGCCGCCGAGCGCGGCCACCTGCTCGGCCCGGACCACCCCGACACCCTCGCCAGCCGCTACGAGATCGCCTTCACCCTCAGCCGCACGGGCCGGGCCGCCGACGCGCTGCAGGAGTACAAGTTCGTGGCCGCGGCCCGGACCCGGGCGCTCGGCGCCGACCACCCCGACACGCTCGCCGCCCGCCAGGAAATGGCGTACGTGCTGGGCCAGCTGGGCCGTCACTTCGACGCGCATCAGGTGTACACCTCGGTGCTCGCCGCCCGCGAGCGCGGCATGGGCCCGGACCATCCCGACACCCTGCGCTGCCGCCACAACCTCGCCTTCAACCTCAGTCGGCTGGGCCGCCTGGAGGACTCGTACCGGATGGCCTGCGACGTGGCCGCCGCGCGTGCCCGCGTGCTCGGCCCCGAGCACCCCGACACCCTGGTCACCCGCTACGAAGTCGCCTACGCACTCGGCCAGTTGGGCCGCTGGCCCGAGGCCCTGCAGACCTACCGCGAAGTCGCCGAGGCCCGCGCCCAGGCGCTCGGCCCCGACCATGCCGACACCCTCGCCGCCCGCTACGAGGTCGGCATCAGCCTCGGCCGTCTCGGCCGCAGCGGAGAGGCCCTGATCCTCTACCGCGAGCTGATCGAGGACCGTACCCGCGTCCAGGGCCCCACCCACCCCGAGACCCTGCGCGCCCGCCACGGCCTCGGGGTCAACCTGGGGCGCCTGGGCCGCTGGGAGGAGGCGCTGGCCGAGTCCCGGGACGTGTGCGCCATCCGCGAGCGCGTCCTCGGGCCCGATCACCCGGACACCCTGGTCAGCCGCCGCGAGGTCGCCGTCGGCCTCGGCTGGCTGGGCCGCTGGGCCGACGCCCTGACCGAGTACCGGCGGGTGGCCGCCGCCCGGGAGCGCGTCCTGGGCCCCGAGCACCCCGACACCCTCGCCAGCCGCAATGACGAGGCCCACTGCCTGGAGCAGCTCGGGCGCGGCGCCGAGGCCGTCGAGCTGTACCGCAGGGTCGCGGTGCTGCGCCAGCAGCAGCGGGCGTCCGGCGGGCACTGACTCCGAGGCCGTCCCCCTCTGGCCGACCTAGATCATCACGTGTTACGAAGAACCATGACCGCACACGAGGGACACCGCACCTACGACGCCGTCGTCGTCGGCGGAGGCCACAACGGCCTGGTCGCCGCCGCCTATCTGGCCCGGGCCGGACGCTCCGTACTGGTCCTGGAGCGCCTCGACCACACCGGGGGTGCCGCGGTCTCCACGCGGCCCTTCGCCGGCGTGGACGCACGGCTGTCGCGCTACTCGTACCTGGTCAGCCTGCTCCCGAAGAAGATCGTGCGGGACCTGGGCCTCGCCTTCCGGGTCCGCGGCCGCACCATCTCGTCGTACACCCCCGTGGAGCGCGACGGCCGCCCCACCGGGCTCCTGGTCGGCGGGGGCGAGCGGCGCACCCGGGAGGCCTTCGCCCGGCTCACCGGCTCCGAGCGCGAGTACGAGGCCTGGCAGCGGTTCTACGGCATGACCGGCCGCGTCGCCGAGCGCGTCTTCCCGACCCTCACCGAGCCGCTGCCCAGCCGCGACGAACTGCGCCGCCGCGTCGACGACGAGGAGGCCTGGCGGACTCTGTTCGAGGACCCGATCGGCGTCGCGATCGAGGACCGCTTCGCCGACGACCTCGTCCGGGGCGTGGTCCTCACGGACGCCCTGATCGGCACCTTCGCCGACGCCCACGACCCCTCGCTGGCCCAGAACCGCTGCTTCCTCTACCACGTCATCGGCGGCGGAACCGGCGCCTGGGACGTCCCGGTCGGCGGCATGGGCGCGCTGACCGACGCCCTGGCCGCGGCGGCCAGGGACGCGGGCGCGGTCATCGCCACCGGCCACGAGGCCGTACGGATCGACACGGACGGCGCAGCCGCCGAGATCACGTACCGCACGTCGGACGGAGAAGGCGTCGCCGCCGCCCGGCACGTCCTCGTCAACGCCTCCCCGCAGGCCCTGGCCGAGCTCACCTCGGACGCGCCTCCCACGCCCGCCGAGGGCGCCCAGCTCAAGGTGAACATGCTGCTCGAGCGGCTGCCCAGGCTCCGCGACGAGTCGGTCGACCCGCGCGAGGCGTTCTCCGGCACCTTCCACATCGCCGAGGGCTACGAACAGCTGGCCACCGCCCACGCGCAGGCCGACGCCGGCCAACTCCCCGCCGCCCCGCCCTCCGAGATCTACTGCCACTCCCTCACCGATCCGTCGATCCTCGGCCCCGACCTGGTCGAGCAGGGCTACCAGACCCTCACCCTCTTCGGCCTGCACACCCCGGCGCGACTCTTCGACCGGGACAACGACTCGGTACGCGAGGAACTCCTCAAGGCGACTCTCGCGCAGCTCGACGCCCACCTCGCCGAGCCTCTCGCCGACTGCCTGGCCGTCGACGCCGACGGCCGTCCGTGCATCGAGGCGAAGACCCCGCTCGACCTGGAGCGCGACCTGCGCCTGCCCGGCGGCAACATCTTCCACCGTGCTCTGGCCTGGCCCTACTCCCAGGAGGGCAGCGGCCGTTGGGGCGTGGAGACGCGGCACGCGAACGTGCTGCTGTGCGGAGCGGGCGCGGTGCGCGGCGGGGGAGTGAGCGGGGTGCCGGGGCACAACGCGGCGATGGCCGTGCTGGAAGCGACCGGCGAGTGACCTCCTCGGCGCGGGACTTCTACGACTCGCTGGCCCCCGACTACCACCGGATCTTCCCGGACTGGGACGCGAGCATGACCCGCCAGGCCGACGCGCTGGACGGCCTGATCAGCCGTCAACTCGGCCCAGGACCACACCGGTTGCTGGACTGCGCCTGTGGAATCGGCACCCAGGCGATCGGGCTCGCACGGGCCGGACACCGGGTGATGGGCAGCGATCTGAGCCCCGTGGCCGCGGCACGGGCCGGGACGGAAGCCGGGACGCGTGGTGTCGACCTGGCGACGGTGGCCGCCGACATGCGTCAACTGCCCTTCGGAGCGGGCCTCTTCGATGTGGTCGTCTCCGCCGACAACTCGATCGCCCACCTGCTGACCGAGTCCGACCTACGGGCGGCCCTGCGCGAGATGCGGCGGGTGCTGCGGGACGGCGGGCTGCTCCTGCTCACCCTCCGGGACTACGCAGAAGTCCGCCGGACCCGCCCCGCGTCCACGGCGCCCCAGGTGTCGTACGACTCCGAGGGCCGGTCGATCACCTTCCAGCTCTGGCACTGGCGCGACGACGGCGAGCACTACGACCAGGAGTACTTCCAGCTCGTGCCCGACGGGGCGGGGTGGGAGGTGCGGGTCCGCCGAGCCACCTCCTGGGCGCTTGCCCCGGAGCAGGTGACGGATGCCGCCGCCGCGGCCGGCTTCACCGACCTCGTCTGGCACGCCCCGGACACCAGCGGCTTCTACCAGCCGGTGCTGACCGGCAGGCGGTCAGTCGACCCGGCGTAGCCCCGCGACCAGCAGCTCGACCAGTCGGCGGGCGTCGTACCGGGCGTCGGTCTCCGCGCCGATGCAGAGGTTGCCGACGCCGCGCATCAGCTCGTAGGCCTGGAGGCCGGGGCGGATCTCGCCGGCGGCCACCGCGGCGTCGAGCAGCTCGGCGCACACCGGCACCAGGCGGTCGAGGAAGTACGCGTGCAGGGTCTCGAAGCCGGTGTTGTCGGACTGCAGGACACCGGCGAGTCCGTGCTTGGTGACCAGGAAGTCGACGAACCGGTCGATCCATCGCGCCAGCGCGGCATGCGGGGTCGGGCTGCTCGCCAGCAGGGCCGGGCCGGCCTCGGCGCAGGCCTCGACCTGGTGCCGGTAGACGGCGACGATGAGATCCGCGCGGGTGGGGAAGTGCCGGTAGATCGTGCCCATCCCCACGCCGGCCTTGGCCGCGATGTCACGCACCGGGGCCTCCACGCCCGACGTGACGAAGACCGCGGCGGCCGCGTCCAGCAGCGTCTTCTCGTTGCGCCGGGCGTCCGTCCGCTTGGGCCGGGGCGTGCGCCCCGCGCTCTCGTCGCTGTCGGTCACCGGACGTTCCCTCCGTCATCGTGCTTGCAAAAACGGAACGGTGTTCCGTATCGTCGTTTCCGGAACAAGGTTCCGCTTCGGTCATGATGCCAGAGCGCGAGCCCTGTCACCAGCCATGCCTCTCTTCCCCCTCTTCGTCCGTAACGGAGGAACACCGTCATGCAGTACCGCACCTTGGGCCACACCGGTGTGCAGGTCAGCTCCCTCGCGCTCGGCGCGATGAACTTCGGCAGGATCGGGCGCACCACACAGGACGAGGCCACCGCCCTCGTCGACGCCGCCCTGGAGGCCGGGATCAACCTCATCGACACCGCCGACATGTACAGCGCCGGCGAGTCGGAGGAGATGGTCGGCAAGGCCGTCGCCGGGCGCCGGGACGACATCGTGCTGGCCACGAAGGCGGCCATGCCGATGGGCGAGGAGCGCAACCACCAGGGCGGCTCGCGCCGTTGGCTGGTCACCGCGCTGGAGGACAGCCTGCGCCGGCTCGGCGTCGACCATGTCGACCTCTACCAGATCCACCGCTGGGACCCGAACACCAGCGATGAGGAGACGCTGTCGGCGCTCACCGACCTCCAACGGGCCGGAAAGATCCGCTACTTCGGCTCCTCGACCTTCCCCGCCCACCGGATCGTGCAGTCCCAGTGGGCGGCTCGCGCACACCACTTGGGCCGATACGTCACCGAACAGCCCAGCTACTCGATCCTGCAGCGCGGTGTCGAGGCCCATGTCCTGCCCGTGGCCGAGGAGTACGGGCTCGGGGTGCTGGTGTGGAGCCCGCTGGCCTCGGGCTGGCTGTCGGGCGCGGTCCGCGAGGGCCGGGAGGTCACGACCAGCCGCTCGGCGTTCATGCCGGACCGCTTCGACCTGACCCTCCCGTACAACCGGGCCAGGCTCGACGCCGTCGAACGGCTGGCCAAGGTCGCCGACGAGGCGGGCCTGACCCTGATTGAGCTCGCCCTCGGCTTCGTGACCGCGCACCCCGCCGTCACCGCTGCGCTCATCGGCCCGCGCACCCTGGACCACCTCAACGCGCAGCTGGCCGCCGCCGACACCGTGCTCTCCGCGGACGTCCTGGACGCGATCGACGAGATCGTCGCGCCAGGCACCGACCTGGCCGCGCACGAGAAGTTCGACACCCCGCCCGCGCTGCTCGACCCGTCACTGCGACGCCGCTGAAGACCCCTGAGGCCGACCACTCCCTGCGGAAAGGACCACCCCCCCCATGACGCCCGCACCCCGCCCCAGCTTCGGGATCATGACCGCACCCATGCAGGTCGCCTACCAGGACGTCCTGCGGGTCTGGCGCGAGGCGGACGCGATCCAGGAGATCGAGCACGCCTGGCTGTTCGACCACCTCATGCCGATCGCCGGCGACCCGGACGGGCCGATCCATGAGGGCTGGACGCTGCTCTCGGCCCTCGCCGCCCAGACCCGCCGACTGCGGCTCGGTCTGCTGGTGACCAGCAACCGCTTCCGCCCGCCCGCGATGCTGGCCAAGATCGCCACGACCGTCGACATCGTCTCCGACGGCCGCCTGGACTTCGGCATCGGCGTCGGCTCACGCCCGCACCCGCCCGAGGCCCACCGCGAGTACGGGGCCCACGGCCTGCCCTTCCACGACACCGCCCACGCCGTGGAGAGCCTCGCGGAGGCCCTCACGGTGATACGACGTCTGTGGACCGAGGAGAAACCGTTCGACCACGACGGCCCCCACATCCACCTCACCGGAGCGTTCGGCAACCCCAAACCCGTCCAGCGCCCGCACCCCCCGATCCTCGTCGGCGGCCGCTCCTCCGCAACGCTCCGCCTGGTCGCCGAACACGCCGACCTGTGGAACATCCCGGGCGGCGACATCGAGGACGTCACCCGCCGCAGCGCCCTCCTGGACCGCTACTGCGCCGAGATCGGCCGCGATCCCGCGTCCATCACGCGCTCGATCCACCTGCCCGTCTCCTACGAACGCCCCGGCGACACGCGGCACGCGATTGCGCAGGCGATCGACGCCGGTTTCCGGCACATCGTCCTTGGTCTGTCGGCGCCCTATCCCGCCGGGGTCGCTCGATGGGTCGCGGACGAGCTGATCACCGGGCGCCCGCCGCGGTGAGGAGAGCGGCGACTTCGGGGTGCGGGCCGTTGCCCGCCCACTGCAGAGGGGACCGGCCCGTGCCGTGGTCCTCCCGGCGGCCGGGATCAGCGCCGTATGCCAACAGCACCCGCACCGTCCGGGTGTGGCCCCAGCAAGCGGCTGCGCACAACGGAGTGCCCTCCGCGCCGATTCCGCTGCTTTCCGCATCAGGCGAGGCGCCGGCCGCCGGCCCCGGCCCGCGGAATTGCCCTCATGCGGGCGGAGTCACCCGCCTGAATCGCGTCGAAGAGGCGACGTGAGAGCCTTATCTGCCGGCGTCGGTTCACAGCGGCCGAGGTGAGCGGCCGCCTCCTAGTCCTCCGACGGCGCCCAGCCCACCGCCGCGATCCGTGCCGAGTCCGCCGGGCGGGCTCCATCGAACAGCACGCCGTCCGACGCCTCGACGCGGAGCCCGTCCGCATACACGCCGCGACCCACGTACCGCTTGTCCGTCGCGTAACGCCAGCGCAGGGTCAGCCGAGCGTGCGCGGGGAGATCGGCCGTCGCCCGGTGCCAGACGCGGCCCGACCATCCCGTCACCGAACCCGACGGGTGCTCCCGCGGCCGCTCGCCGTGGCGTGTGGTCGTGAACGGGAGGGGTTGCCAGGTCGCGCCGTCGTCCGTCGTGGTCTCCAGCACCAGTACGTCCGACTCGGGTTCGGTGTCCCACCACAGGGCGGCGTGGAGCCCCGCGTCGCCCGACGTCGTGTCGAGGGCGGGGAGCGTGAGCGTGGCCGTCGTGGCGTTCGCCATTCCGGAGAACCAGGCGGTGCGGCCGTGTGCCGGGCGGACGGGTACGGCCCGGGCCAGGTTGTTGCCGGCCGCGACCCGGGGCGCGGAACCGGAACGCCAACTCCGCACCGGATGCACCGAGTTGCCGAGCACGATCAGAAAGGAGTCCGTTGTCGGGTCGAGGACCAGCGAGGTGCCGGTGAAGCCGGTGTGGCCCGCGGTGCGGGGAGTTGCCATCGCGCCCATGTACCAGTGCTGGTAGAGCTCGAAGCCGAGCCCGTGCTCGTCACCGGGGAAGGCGGTGTTGAAGTTCGTGAACATCAGCTCGACCGACTCCGGGCGCAGGATGCGGGCCCGGCCGTAGGAGCCGCCGTTGAGCAGCGTCCGGCCGAGCACCGCCAGGTCCCAGGCGCACGAGAACACCCCGGCGTGCCCGGCGACCCCGCCCAGGCTGTAGGCGTTCTCGTCGTGCACCTCGCCCCACACGAGCCCCCGGTCCAGACCGGACCAGGGTGCCCGCTCGTCCTCCGTCGCCGCGATCCTCGGCTGCCAGGCCGTGGGCGGGTTGTAACGGGTGCGGTCGAGCCCGAGCGGCTGTGTGATCTCGTCGTGGAGGAGGGCGTCCAGGGGGCGACCCGTGATCTTCTCCAGGACCAGCTGGAGGGAGATCAGGTTGAGGTCGGAGTAGAGGTACTTGGTACCGGGAGGGTTGATCGGCTTCTCGTCGTAGACGAGTTGGATCCTGGCCTCGCGCGTCGGCGCCTTGTACAGCGGAAGCCAGTCACGGAACCCCGAGGTGTGGGTGAGCAGTTGACGGATCGTGATGTCCTGCTTGCCCGCCGCTCCGAACTCCGGGACGTACGAGGCGACCGTCCCCTCCAGCTCCAGCGCACCCCGCTCCATCTGCTGCACGGCCAGCAGCGAGGTGAACAGTTTCGACACCGAAGCGAGGTCGAAGATCGTGTCTTCGGTCATCGGGATCTGCTGGTCGGCCGGGAACTCGACGCCCGTGTCGGTCTTCTCGTCGTACGACCGGTAGCGCACCGCCATGCCGATGGGCTGGTGCAGCGCCACCGTGCCGCCGCGTCCGGCGAGGAGGACGGCGCCCGCGTACCAGGGGTGCTTGGGGGAGGGGCCGAGGAACGCCTCGGCGTCCGTGACCAGTCGGTGGAGGTGGGCGGGGAGGAGACCCGCGCGCTCGGGGGAGCCGTGGTGCAGGGTCGGGCGACCGGAGGACGGTGCCGCCTCGGCCGCCGGGCCGGCCGGGAACGGGGCGATGGCCAGAGCGCCGCCCAGTGCCAGGGTTCTTCGGGCCAGTTGACGGCGGGAGAGTCCGCGCCCGCCCGCTGCGTCATCGGTCACCTGAGAAACACTCGTGTCGGCCGTGACTCATGTCAACCAGGCATCCCGCCCAATAAATCTGACGGTCTATCAGAAAACCCCTTCCGTCGTCCGGAGGACTGCGGCATTCTGCGCCCATGCAGACGGAGCTGAGCAAGAAACTGGGAGTCGAGCACGCCATCTTCGGCTTCACGCCGTTCCCCGCCGTCGCCGCGGCCATCAGCCGGGCCGGCGGTTTCGGTGTGCTCGGCGCGGTCCGCTACACCGCCCCCGACGACCTCAAACGCGACCTCGACTGGGTGGAAGCGCATGTCGACGGGAAGCCGTACGGCCTCGATGTCGTCATGCCCGCCAAGAAGGTCGAAGGCGTCACCGAAGCAGACGTCGAGGCCATGATCCCTGACGGGCACCGGCAGTTCGTGAAGGACACCCTCGCCAAGTACGGCGTCCCCGAGCTGGCCGAGGGCGAGGCGTCCGGGTGGCGTATCACCGGGTGGATGGAGCAGGTCGCCCGCAACCAGCTCGACGTCGCCTTCGACTACCCGATCCGGCTGCTCGCCAACGCCCTCGGCTCCCCACCCGCCGACGTGGTCGCTCGCGCCCACGACCAGGACGTGCTGGTCGCCGCCCTCGCGGGCAGTTCCCGGCACGCCGTCAAACACAAGGAGGGCGGCATCGACATCGTCGTCGCCCAGGGCTACGAGGCCGGCGGCCACACCGGTGAGATCGCCTCCATGGTGCTCACGCCCGAGGTCGTCGACGCCGTCGACCCGCTGCCCGTCCTGGCCGCCGGAGGCATCGGCAGCGGACAGCAGGTCGCCGCCGCGCTCGCCCTCGGGGCGCAGGGCGTCTGGCTGGGCTCCCTCTGGCTGACCTGCACCGAAGCCGACCTCACCTCCTCCGCCGTGACCCGGAAACTCCTGGCAGCCGGCTCCGGCGACACGGTCCGTTCCCGCGCCCTGACCGGGAAACCCGCACGCCAGCTCCGTACCGAATGGACCGACGCCTGGGACGACACGGCCGGACCCGGCACCCTTCCCATGCCCCTGCAGGGCCTGCTGGTCGCCGAGGCCCTCACCCGCATCCAGAAGTACGAGGTCGAGCCGCTGCTCGGCACGCCGGTCGGCCAGATCGTCGGCCGCATGACCAGCGAACGCAGTGTCCAGGCCGTCTTCGACGACCTCACCCGCGGCTTCGAGAAGGCCGTGGACCGCATCAACCGCATCGCCGGAAGGAGCGGCACGTGACGAGCACGCCCCCCACCGGATTCTGGGCCCAGGCCACCACCGACCCCGACCGCGCGGTCCTGACCGCCCCCGACGGCGAGCAGTGGACCGCCGGACGACTGCACGCCGCCGCCAACCGTCTCGTCCACGGCCTGCGCGCCGCCGGCCTGACGCGCGGGGACGCCTTCGCGGTCGTCCTGCCGAACGGCATCGAGTTCTTCACCGCGTACCTGGCCGCCACCCAGGCGGGCTTCTACCTCGTCCCGATCAACCACCACTTCGTCGGCCCGGAGATCGGCTGGATCGTCGCCGACTCGGGCTCCAAGGTGCTCATCGCCCACGAGCGCTTCGCCGAGCCCGCCCGCCACGCCGCAGACGAGGCCGGCCTCCCGGCCACCCACCGGTACGCGGTCGGCGAGGTCGAGGGCTTCCGGCCGTACGCCGAACTCCTCGACGGACAACCGGAGTCGGCGCCCGAGGACCGCGAGCTCGGCTGGGTCATGAACTACACCTCGGGTACGACCGGCCGACCGCGCGGCATCCGTCGCCCGCTGCCCGGCAAACGGCCCGAGGAGGCGTATCTCGGCGGCTTCCTCGGCATCTTCGGGATCAGGCCGTTCGACGACAACGTCCACCTGGTCTGCTCACCGCTGTACCACACGGCCGTACTCCAGTTCGCGGGCGCGTCCCTGCACATCGGGCACCGGCTCGTCCTGATGGACAAGTGGACGCCCGAGGAGATGCTCCGGCTGATCGACCGCGAGAAGTGCACCCACACCCACATGGTCCCGACCCAGTTCCACCGGCTGCTGGCACTGCCGGAGCCGGTCCGGCGGTCCTACGACGTCTCGTCCATGCGGCACGCCATCCACGGCGCCGCCCCCTGCCCGGACCATGTGAAGCGGGCGATGATCGACTGGTGGGGGAACTCGGTCGAGGAGTACTACGCGGCCAGCGAGGGCGGCGGCGCCTTCGCGACCGCCGAGGACTGGCTGAAGAAGCCCGGCACGGTCGGCAAGGCCTGGCCCATCAGCGAACTCGCCGTCTTCGACGACGACGGAAACCCGCTGCCCCCCGGCGAACTCGGCACCGTCTACATGAAGATGAACACCGGCGGCTTCGCCTACCACAAGGACGAGGCCAAGACGAAGAAGAACCGCATCGGCGACTTCTTCACGGTGGGCGACCTCGGTTACCTGGACGAGGACGGCTACCTCTTCCTCCGCGACCGCAAGATCGACATGATCATCTCGGGTGGGGTCAACATCTACCCCGCCGAGATAGAGTCCGCGCTCCTCGCCCACCCCGCCGTCGCCGACGCCGCCGTCTTCGGCATCCCGCACGACGACTGGGGCGAGGAGGTCAAGGCGGTCGTGGAACCGGCCCCGGGACATGAACCCGGGCCGGACCTCGCCGCCGACCTCCTCGCCCACTGCGCCGGACAACTCGCCGGCTACAAGCGGCCCAAGAGCGTCGACTTCATCGCCGAGATGCCCCGCGACCCCAACGGCAAGCTGTACAAGCGACGGCTGCGGGACCCCTACTGGAAGGGGCGCACCCGTCCGGTGTGAGCACCTGTCATGACCGGACCCGGATCACCTTGAGCACCGGCGAGGACTGGATGTCCTTCTCGCAGAAGCGGGCGGTCACCCACTTCTCGCCGGAGAACAGCCGGGTCTGGTCGCTGTAGTGCGGCGAGTCGGGATTCTCGGACTGGGAGTACGTGAGCAGGGTGCGGGCCACCGGGCAGCCGCTGCCGTCCCAGCCGACCGCCTGGATGTGGCTGGACCCGGTCGTCACCTCCGTGTAGGCGCCCTGCGAAGCGTTCCACACCGGCTCGACCTTGTTCCACACCCCCAGCCTCTCCGTGCCACCAGGGACGGGGATGCGCTTGCCGTCCCGCACCACGAACTGGTGCTCTCCGAGCGGGGAGTCCAGCGGGATGCCCGCGGTCCGGAGCTCGCTCACCGTGTCCGCGAGGGCCGTGGTGAAGCCGGGCGCGGCGGTGTTGAGCGTGTTCGGCGTGTGGACCGGGTCGGCCGCCGAGAACGGCACCTTCCAGAGTTGGGCCGGCGGCACCGCGGCCGTCAGCCTGCGCCAGAAGCGGTCGAAGAGCAGAGCGCCCCGGCTGTCGGTGTTCATGGTCCGGTCCCAGGCGGCGAGCACCTCGCAGGCCCCGGAGACGTCAACCGCCCTGCCGTCACTGCCGGTTGCCGTTCCGTCCGGCAGCGCTGCGCATGCCTTCGCCGTGTCGGCCGCTCCCAGCTCGCCCGCGGGCGCCCGGTTCGTGAACTCCTGCTGCTGGAGGTCCCGGACCGTCAGCCCGCCCCGCTGCGCCAGCGCCGCCACGTCCTCGATCGCGCCCCGCGTCCGCAGCGAGCGCTGCGTCCCGATGTCACCGAAGACGCGCTCGTACCCCGTGAGCGGGTGGTCGGCGTTGGTCAGCCAGGCGCTGCCGTTGGAGTTCTCCGCGTACGGGGCGTCCTTGAGCGTCGGCATCCGGGCGGGCCCGAAGATGCCGGGCTGCACGGCGTCCTTGTCACTGCCGAGCCCGCAGTCGCCGCGGGAGCCGTCGAGGACCGCCAGGCCCGCCTGCGCGTAGGTGACCTTGCCGAGGTCCGTCGAGCAGCGCGCCGCGAGGTCGTCGGTGATCCGGGGCAGGACCTGCGACTGGGTGTACAGGGAGTGTCCCGAGGAGTCCGCGGCGATGGTGTTCACCCACGGCATTCCCTGGTGGCGGTCGAGGGACGCGAGGACGTCCGCCGTGCTGCGCGCCTTGCCGAATCCGAGCGAGGTGTCGGCGAACCGCAGGTTGGCGGCGTTGGGGTCGTTGAACGCGTAGGCCGTCGTGGCCGTCCAGGGCAGCGGCGGATCGCCCTGCGGGTCGGCGACGACGGGGCCGTAGCGTGTCCACCACTGGGTGCGGGTCACCGGGGCGCCGTCCTTGACCGCCACCGTCACGGTCCGCCTGGTCATAGGCTCGGGCTTGCCGTCCACCAGGTAGACCGTGGGATCGGCCGGGTCGAGCGTCAGCCGGGTGAGGTTGAACGGGACCCCGGTCGCGACGGTGTGGCTCCACGCCACACGGGAGTTGTAGCCGATGGAGACGGTCGGCGAGCCCAGCAGCGACGCCCCGGCGACGTTGAGCTCGCCCGGGATGGTCTGCTGCACCTGCCAGAACCGGCGTCCGCCGTGCCACGGGTAGTGCGGGTTGCCCAGCAGCAGACCGCGGCCGTTCGCCGTGGTGGCACCGCTGAAGGCGACGGCGTTCGACCCCATGTCCGAGTCGGCGGACCGGGCGCGTACGGCCTTGATCAGGGCCTGGGCATCCAGGGTGGCCTTCGTGTCCCTGGCGGCACCGGTGGGCGGCTTGGCCCCGGTGATCTCGTCCACGGCACCACCCTGGCCGCCGAGCACGGAGATGGCGTAGAAGCGGGTCGCCACGTCCGTCGTCGTGATCGGCCGCACCCAGGCGGCACCCCGGCACGCCGGGTCGTTGATCCGGTTCTGCGCGAGCCAGGCGTTGTACCCGGCGGCGAAGCCCCGCATCAGGTCCTTCGCGTCCTTGCTCGGGCCCACAGGAGCCGGTTCGGCGAGCAGCCTCTCCACCGTGCGGGACTGCCGTACGCCACGGAAGTACAGGTCACTGGAGAGGTTGTCGGCGGCCGACGAGAGGGAGAAGTCCGTCGCCGCGTCGGGTCCGAAGTAGCGCGAGCGCTCGCCGCGCACGGTCACGAAGCCGTCGGCGAGCGTGCACACCTGGTCGGCGGCCTGCGCCCAGCCGGTGCCGAAGCCGAGGTCGGGGTAGTCCTCGGCGACGATGTGGGGAATGCCGTACTCGGTGTAGCGGATCACGGCGGACAGTCCGCCGCGCGCCGGATTCTCCTGACGGGCCTGCCGCTCGGCCGCGGCGGCCGGAAGTGCGGTGGACGCGGTGAGCAGGGCTAACGCCGCGATGAGCAGTCGTCTCGGGCGGGTGCGCAATGGTGTCTCCCAACGTCATTGGGGGAAGGTGCGATTGACCGTACGAACGTGCTTGACCTGCCCCGGCCATGGACCGAGGATCATGAGTCATGACGCAGGGACAGGGCAGCACGGTTGACGGGGTGCTGCGGCGCAGCGCCCGGCGCACCCCGGCGCGGGTCGCGGTCGAGTACGGCGACCGCAGATGGACGTACGAGGAACTCGACGAGGCCGTCTCCCGCGCGGCGAGCGTCCTGCTCGACCAGGGCCTCGCGCCCGGAGACCGGGTCGGCGCCTACGGCCACAACTCCGACGCCTACCTGATCGGCTTCCTGGCCTGCGCCCGGGCCGGCTTCGTGCATGTGCCGGTCAACCAGAACCTGACCGGCGACGACCTCGCCTACATCGTCGGCCAGTCCGGCAGCTCGCTCGTCCTCGCCGACCCCGACCTGGCGGGTCGACTGGCGGACGGTGTACGTACGTTGCCCCTGCGCGACGCCGACGACTCGCTCCTGGCCCGGCTGGCCACGGCACCCGCGTACGACGGGCCCGAGCCGCGCACCGAGGACCTGGTGCAGTTGCTGTACACCTCGGGCACGACGGCCCTCCCCAAGGGCGCGATGATGACCCACCGCGCCCTGGTCCACGAGTACCTGAGCGCGATCACCGCCCTCGACCTCAGCGCCGGCGACCGCCCCGTGCACTCGCTCCCGCTCTACCACTCGGCGCAGATGCACGTGTTCCTGCTGCCGTACCTCGCGGTCGGCGCCACGAACATCATCCTCGACGCGCCCGACGGCGACCGCCTCTTCGACCTGATCGAAACGGACCGCGCGGACAGCCTGTTCGCCCCGCCGACGGTGTGGATCGGACTGTCCAACCGCCCGGACTTCGCCACGCGCGACCTCGGCGGACTGCGCAAGGCGTACTACGGCGCCTCGATCATGCCGGTGCCGGTCCTGGAGCGCCTGCGCGAGCGCCTGCCCGGGCTCGCCTTCTACAACTGCTTCGGCCAGAGCGAGATCGGCCCCCTCGCCACCGTCCTCGCCCCCGACGAGCACAAGGGCCGCATGGACTCCTGCGGCCGACCCGTCCTGTTCGTCGACGCCCGCGTGGTCGACGAGGACGGCAAGGACGTCCCCGACGGCACGCCCGGCGAAATCGTCTACAAGTCACCGCAGTTGTGCGAGGGCTACTGGGAGAAGCCCGAGGAGACCGCCGAGGCCTTCCGCGACGGCTGGTTCCACTCCGGCGACCTCGCGGTGCGCGACGCGCACGGCTACTACACGATCGTCGACCGGGTGAAGGACGTCATCAACTCCGGTGGCGTACTGGTCGCCTCACGCCAGGTCGAGGACGCCCTGTACACGCACGACGCCGTGGCCGAGGTCGCCGTGATCGGCCTGTCCGACGAGCGCTGGATCGAGGCCGTCACCGCGGTCGTCGTCCCGCGCGGCAAGGTCACCGAGGCCGAACTCATCGACCACGCGCGCGAGAAACTCGCCCACTTCAAGGCGCCGAAACGGGTGGTGTTCGTGGACGAGCTGCCGCGCAACGCGAGCGGGAAGATCCTGAAGCGGGAGCTGCGTGATCGCTTCGCCACGTGACGTGACGCGACGCACAGGAAAGTCCTATTTCATACCTGGTACGGCCGCTATTACCATGTCCCTTGTTACGGCAGGAGGGCACATACCAGGCATGCGATGCTGCTTCTCCGCTCCCCTCGCCGCCCTCGCGGGCCTGCCCGGCCCCTGTGAGGTGGTGCGGTCGGGAGCCACGCTCGTCCCGGCGCTGCTCCGGGCCGCCTCGTTCTACCGGGCACATCTGCCGCATCCCCACACCGTCGCGGCCGTCCACCTGGAACTGGTCACGCTGACCGAGGACCGCGCCGTCATCACCTGGTACACCGGGGTGCCCGGCACGGACGACGGTCTCGGCCACATGCTGCCCGCCGTCACGGAGGGCGAGGTCGTCTACGGCACCCACCCCGGCCGCCTCAACCGCGTCGCCGGCGAGGACCGGCCCACGGCCCACCACCACGTGGAACTCACCGGCCTGGAGCCCGGGCAGACGTACTACTACCAGGCCCGCTCCCGGGGCGCGACCGCCAGGCCCACCACGCTGCACCTGGTGAGCGGCAACGCGGCCGGCACCTCCCGCCACGGCCTGGGCTCGCACGGCGGCCCGTACGCCTTCACCACGCCGCAGCCCCCGCCCGGCCGCCATGTCATGTCCCTCGCGCTCTGCAACGACCTGCACCTCGGCGAGACCATCGCCGGCCTCGTGACCGGCATCCCCATGATGCGCGGGGTGGCCCAGCAGCCGGGCCTGCCGCCGTACCCGGAGATCATGAGCCGGGCCCTGGTCGAGGAGGCCCGCCGCCGCGGGGCGGACGTACTGCTGGCCGCGGGCGACATCTCGGCGGGCGGCGCGCCACGCGACCTGGCACGGGCGAGACGGATCCTGGACGGGTTCGGCGACCATGGCCGGGACTACTTCGTCGTACGGGGCAACCACGACCGGCCCGGCTCCCAGGACGGCGACGACACCTTCCGGCACGGGTTCGGCCGCGCGGACGAGCCCGGGTACTTCGTGCGGGACCTGGGCGGGCTGCGGATCATCGGCCTCGACACCTACGAGAAGCGAGGCAACGGCGCGGACTCCGGGGGCCTCGGCGCCGAGCAACTGTCCTGGTTCCGCAGCCGCCTGCGCGAGCACAGGGAACAGCCGACCGTGGTCTTCGGTCACCATCCGCTGGCCGTACGGGACTCCCTCTTCCCGGTCAGCGCCGGGCAGCGCATGGGCCGCCGCCAGGCCCGCTCGATCCTCGAGGCCTACGCCGCCACCCCGGGCGTCTTCCTCCACCACGCCGGCCACACCCACCGCAACAAGCGGACCGTGCTGCCGCTCGCCCCGCACGTGGCCCTGCAGGAGGTGGGCGCCGCCAAGGAGTATCCGGGCGGTTTCTCCCTGCTGCGCATCCACACCGGCGGCTACGCCCTGAACTTCTTCAAGGCGCGCGACGCCGAGGCCCTGGAGTGGGGTGAGCGCAGCCGCCGGATGGCCGGCGGCTGGTGGCCGCAGCACGCCCTGGGCCGCTCGGTCACGGACCGCAACAGCGTGGTCTACCGGGACCTGTCCGGGATCACTCGACCGGCCGCGCCGTCCTTGGCCGCGAGTGCCGCCCAGGGCTGACGAAGAAAAGGCGACCCGCGCCTGACCGGCGGGGCCCTCAGCGCTCCGACCGCAGGTCCACGATCCGCCGGATCTTGCCCACCGACCGCTCCAGCGACTCCGGTTCGACGATCTCCACCGCCACCGAGACGCCGATGCCGTCCTTCACCGCCGCCGTGATGGCCTGAGCGGCGGCGTCCCGCACCTCGGGACCGGCGTCGGGCCGGGCCTCCGCCCGCACGGTGAGCGCGTCGAGGCGGCCCTCGCGGGTCAGCCGCAGCTGGAAGTGCGGCGCGACCCCCGGCGTCCGCAGCACGATCTCCTCGATCTGTGTGGGGAAGAGATTGACGCCCCGCACGATCACCATGTCGTCGCTGCGCCCGGTGACCTTCTCCATCCGCCGGAACACCCGCGCCGTCCCCGGCAGCAGCCGGGTCAGATCGCGCGTCCGGTACCGCACGACGGGCATCGCCTCCTTGGTCAGCGAGGTGAAGACCAGCTCGCCCTCCTCGCCGTCCGGCAGCACCTCGCCGGTGATCGGGTCGACGACCTCCGGGTAGAAGTGGTCCTCCCAGATGTGCAGCCCGTCCTTGGTCTCCACGCACTCCTGGGCCACACCCGGGCCGATCACCTCGGACAGGCCGTATATGTCGACCGCGTCGATGGCGAACCGCTCCTCGATCTCCCGCCGCATCTCCTCCGTCCACGGCTCGGCACCGAAGATGCCGACCCGCAGCGAGGTGCCGCGCGGGTCGACGCCCTGCCGCTCGAACTCGTCGAGAAGTGTGAGCATGTACGACGGCGTCACCATGATGATCTGCGGCTCCAGATCCTGGATCAGCTGGACCTGGCGGGCCGTCATACCGCCGGACGCGGGGATGACCGTACAGCCGAGCCGTTCGGCGCCGTAGTGCGCGCCGAGGCCACCGGTGAACAGCCCGTATCCGTATGCCACATGCACCTTGTCACCGGGGCGGCCGCCCGCGGCCCGGATGGAGCGGGCCACCATGTCGGCCCACAGGGAGAGGTCGTTGTCCGTGTAGCCGACGACCGTCGGGCGCCCGGTGGTACCGCTCGACGCGTGGATACGACGGATGCGGTCCTGGGGCACGGCGAACATCCCGTACGGGTAGTTCTCCCGCAGGTCCGCCTTGGTGGTGAACGGGAACCGGCCCAGGTCGGCCGTCGAACGGCAGTCGTCCGGGTGGACACCCGCCTTCTCGAAGGACTTCCGGTAGAACGGCACATGCTCGTACGCATGCCGCAACGAGGCGCGCAACCGCTCCCACTGCAACGCCCGCAACGCCTCGGCATCGAGCCGTTCCCCGGTGTCCAGCAGCTCCACAGCATCCGTCATGGGAACTTCTCCCTAGCCGACCCTGTCACTCCGACCGACCGATCATTCGGTCGAGCTGTCCGGGATCAGTAATTCAGGCCCCCTCGGCACAGGCAAGGGGTCTGCCCTCATTTTCTCACCGGGAAGCCGCACAGATCGGAAGAAGCCCGTTGCGGGCGGGGTCGTGGACCACGATCATCGGCGGCATGCCGACCTTCATCGCACCCGACGGGACCGAGCTCGCCTACCCCTGCGCGGGGAGGGTGACCCGCTGGTCGTGCTGCCCGGTGGGCCGATGCAGGCCTCCGCCTACCTCGGCGAGCTGGGCGGTCTGGCCGGGCGCCGGCGGCTGGTTCTGCTCGACCTGCGGGGGACCGGTGACTCCGCGGTGCCGGTGGACCCGGCGACGTACCGGTGCGACCGGCTCGTGGACGACGTGGAGGCGCTGCGTCTCCACCTCGGAATCGAGGAGATGGACGTTCTCGCACACTCGGCCGGCGGCAGCCTCGCCATGCTCTACACCGCCAGGTTCCCGAAGCGGGTGGCACGGCTGGTGCTGGTGACCGCCACGCCGTGGGCCCTGGGCCTGGCCCCGACCGCCGAACACCGGCTGGAGGCGGCGCGCTTGAGGAGCAGCGAGTCCTGGTTCGCGGAGGCGTTCCCCCTGTTCGAGGAATGGCTGACGGGCAAGACCGACTACGACCGCGCCTTCGCCCCCTTCTTCTACGGCTGCTGGGACGAGGCCGCCGCCGCGCACGAGGCGCGCTCCGACGACGAGTTCAACGACGACGCCGGCGCGATCTACGGCTCCGAGGGCGCCTACGACCCACCCGCGACCCGTGCCGCCCTGGCCCATGTCACCGCACCGGTGCTGGTCCTCGCCGGCGAACTCGACGGAGGCCCGCGCCCCGAACTGGCCCGCGCCGCCGCCGAGGCGTTCCCGAACGCGGAGTTCACCGTCCAGCCCGGTGCCGGGCACTACCCGTGGGTGGACGACGGCGAGTGGTTCGCGGCTCGTGTCGCCGCCTTCCTGGACGGAGACGCGGCGTCTCTGCCGTCGGCAGAGTAGAGGCCTGCCACCGGGCCCCACCGGCTAGGTTGCCCGGCATGGACGCCGACCTCCGCACCGTCAAGGCGAACGGCATCACGCTCGCGTACCGCGCCTGGGGCCCCGAGGACGCGCCGCCCCTCCTCCTGCTCCACTGCCGCGGCACCGACGGCGCGGACTGGACCCCGATCGCCGAACGGCTCGCGTCGGGCCCGTACCCGCGCCGGGTGTACGCAGCCGACCTGCGCGGCCACGGGCGAAGCGACTGGCCGGGGGAGGGGACGGACACGTACGCCCACGAGACGATGCGCGACGACATACGGGAGTTCCTGACCGCCCTCGGCGTCGACCGCGCCGACGTCGTGGGCCACTCGCTGGGCGGCGCGGTGGCGTATCTCCTCGCGCAGAAGGCGCCCGACGTCGTACGACGCCTCGTCCTGGAGGACGTCCCCGCGCCGATCCCCCTCGACCCGCCCCGACCACCGGCCGAACGGCCCGACGGGGACCTGCCGTTCGACTGGGCGATGATCCGGGCGACCGACGCGCAGCGCAACGCCCCCGCCCCGGTGTGGTGGGACCACATGGGGCGGATCACCATGCCTACGCTGCTGATCGGGGGCGGCCCCACCAGTCTCGTCCCGCAGGAACAGATCACCACCCTCGCCGAACTGATCCCCGACGCCCGGCTGGTGACCATCGACGCCGGGCATCTCGTGCACGAGACACAGCCGGAGGAGTTCCTGGCGGCGATCGGGGAGTTTCTGGCGGGTTGAGGGCCCGGCGGTGCGTGGCCGTCTCGGTCAGCGGTGGGCGCCCGGCAGCTGTCGGTAGCCGCCGGACGGTCAGCCGTCGTCGTGTGACGGACCGACGAGTGGAGGCCCGCCGTCACCGCCCGTACGGCACAACGCCGCGCCGGCGCCGGCCGACCCGCTCACCCGCCCTGCGGACCGTACGCCGTCATGAAGCGGTTGCGGAACTTGTTCATGGTCCACTCGGGGGCGTTGTCCGCGGGCTTGAGGCCCTCCGTCCAGCCCCAGTCGGAGACGCGGTCCAGGACCTTCGGGTCGCGGGCGACGATCGTGACCGGCACATCCCTGTTGGCGGTGCCGCCGGTGACCGTCGGGACGGGCTGGTGGTCGCCGAGGAAGACGAGGACGGTGTTGTCGTCGCCGTAGCGCTGCATCCACTGGGTCAGGCTGTCCAGGGAGTACTGGATCGCCTTGCGGTACTCGGTCCGGACCCGTTTCGCGCTCTTCCAGACCTCCGTGGGGTTCGTGCCCTCCTTCTTGATCTTGTAGAAGACCTTGCCGTCCCCGAGGTCCTTCCAGGCGATCGTGTGGGCGATGGGGGACCAGGGGTTGTGGCTGGAGGCGAGGATGATCTCCGCCATGATCGGGTCGCGGTTCTTCTTGCCGTGCTCCAGCTTCTGGAAGGCCTCCAGGCTGAACTGGTCCGGGACCGGAGTCCAGCTGAAGTACGGGCCCTGGTAGCCGAGGTGCGTGGAGTCGTAGATGTGGTCGAGGCCGAAGTACTTGCCCTCGGGCCAGGCCTTGCGCACGCCCGGGACGATACCGACCGTGCGCCAGGCGCCGGTCTTCTGGAAGTAGCTGGTGAGGGTCGCGCGGTTACTGGTGGTCAGGGTCCGGTAGCGCTGCTGGTTCTTGATCCACAGGCCGGACAGGAAGGTCGAGTGGGCGAGCCAGCTGCCGGCGCCCGTCACGGGCGACCTCAGCCAGCCACTGCGGGCCGCGAATCCGGCCGATTTGAGCCTGGCGTTGCCCTCCTGGAGCGTCGCGTCGATCTCCGGCGCCATCGACGGATCGTCGATCGCCACCCGGCCGTAGCTCTCGATGAAGGTGAACATCACGTCCTTGCCGCGCAGTCCGGTCAGCAGCTGGTCGGACGGGGTGTTGGCGAAGGCGTCGACGGCCATCTGCTTCTTGAAGACGTCGGCGTCACCGAGGCCGTCGCGGACGTACTGCACCCGGTTGGCGAGGTACTGGGTGTAGCCCTTGGTGGCGACCGTGACACCGCCGAACTGCACACCCATGGTGAAGCAGATGATCCACGCGGTGCCCAGGACCAGCGTGCTGCGCACGGCCACGGGGCGGTGCCGGGCCATCACGTCCGCCAGCCGCACCATCGCGAGCGCGCTCAGCACGAGCACGAGGACGAGCAGGACGATCACCCCGATGATCGCGAGCACCTCGCCCGAGCGCCCGAACGAGTCCTTCACCCAGTCCGCCCCGTCGCTCAGCAGAACCCAGTCGAAGACCAGGTCGAACGGCCGGGCGAGAGTCTGGCGGAAGCCCATGTCGAGGCACTTCAGGACGGTGGAAAGGCCGAGGAACGCCCCCAGGGAGACGGCGGTGATCCGCCGTGCCTTCGACGGCAGCACGAGCAGGACGGCCGCGAGGAAGATCCCCTCGACGGGGAGGCGGAGGAACGCCTCGAAGTTGATCCGGTCGAGGCGGTTGGGCACGAGGAGCACGACGAACACCAGCACCCCGGCCAGCACACTCGTACCGATCCGCACGGCAGCTGCGGTGCGGGGGTAGCGACGGCGCCAGCCGAACCAGCCGGGGCGGCCGGGGGCGGGGGCGGCGTCCGCCTCCTCCGTTGCTTCTGTGTTCGTCGTCGGCCCGGTCGCTTCGTCCGGCGTGTCGGTCGCCTCCTCGTCCGCCGGCTCTACGTCCGGCGCGGCGCCCGGCTCGGTGTCGGGCACCGTGGGCGCGGGCGGGGCCTCCTCGGCTGTGGGCCTGTCCGGCGCGTCCGCGTCCGTCTCCGGCAGTTGGCGAGGGGGCGTGAGGTGCGACACCCGTGGGTCCTTCCGTGCGAAACAGCTGATGGCACGGCGGACCGGGCCCGCAGGTCCAGAGCCGCCAACCTCGCGTACGGCCCTACGTCACCCTCCGTTCAAAGGCCCGGGTCAACCGCGCGCAAAGAGTACGCCCGGCTCGGCCGGCCCCGCTCCCCGCCCGGCTCGGCCGGCCCCGCTCCCCGCCCGGCTGTTTCGCTACTGATCCGCTGCCACGGCGACTTCCTTGGCCCACCGATAGTCCGCCTTGCCGCTGGGCGACCTCCGTATCGCCTCCGCGATCACCAGCTGGCGCGGAATCTTGTACCCGGCGAGATGCGTGCGGCAGAACGTCTGGACGTCGTCCAGGGACGGACGCGGCGCCCCTGCGCGCAGCTGCACCACCGCCGCCACATGGTTGCCCCACTTCGCGTCGGGCACCCCGGCCACCAGCGCGTCGTACACGTCTGGATGGGACTTGAGGGCCTGCTCGACCTCTTCCGGGTACACCTTCTCGCCCCCCGTGTTGATGCACTGGGAGCCCCGCCCCAGGACGGTGACCACGCCCTCCTCGTCCACCGTCGCCATGTCCCCGAGCAGCACCCACCGCTCGCCGTCCTTCTCGAAGAAGGTCTCGGCGGTTTTCTTCGGGTCGTTGTAGTAGCCGAGCGGGACGTGACCGCACTGCGCCACCCGCCCCACCTCGCCCACCGCCATCGGCTCGTGCGTGGCCGGGTCGACCACCTGGGTACGGGAGTTGACGCGGATGCGGAAGCTCTGCCCGGCCCCGGAGTCGTTCGTCGCCGTACCGTTGAAGCCGGACTCCGACGAACCGTAGTTGTTGAGCAGCATGGCGTTCGGGAGCAGTTCCTGGAACTGCCGCCGCACCGTCTCCGACATGATCGCGCCGGAGGACGACACGCTGAACACCGACGAGCAGTCCGTGCCCTTCATCGGCCCGCCCAGCGCGTCGATCAGCGGCCGCAGCATCGCGTCGCCGACCAGCGACATGCTGGTGACCTTCTCCTTCTCGACGGTCCGCAGCACCTCCTCCGGCACGAACTTCCGGTGGATCACCACCCGTTGCCCGAAGTTGAAGCCGATGAACGAGGTGAGCGTCGAAGTGCCGTGCATCAGCGGGGGAGTCGGGAAGAACGTGATGCCGGAGCCCCTGGCCGCGACGCGCTCGGCGAGCTCTTCCGGCCGCTTCACGGGCTCACCGGTCGGCGCGCCCCCGCCCAACCCCGAGAAGAACAGGTCCTCCTGACGCCACATCACACCCTTGGGCATCCCGGTGGTGCCGCCGGTGTAGATGATGAACTGGTCGTCACCCGACCGTGCCGGGAACCCGCGCTCCGGCGAGCCGCCGGCCTCGGCCTCGGTGAACGGGACGGCGCCCGAGACCCCCTCGCCCTCACCGCCCACCCGCACGAGATGCCGCAGCTTCGGACACTGCGGCAGCGCGCCCGCCACCCGTCCGTCGAACTCCGCGTCGAAGACCAGCGCCACCAGATCGGCGTCCCGGTACAGATACACCAACTCGTCTTCCACGTAGCGGTAGTTGACGTTGACCGGGACGACCCGCGCCTTGAGGCATCCGAACACCGTCTGCAGGTACTCGATCCCGTTGTAGAGGTGCAGCCCGAGATGCTCACCCGGACGGAGACCGGCGTCGATCAGATGGTGAGCGACGCGGTTCGCCGCCGCGTCCAGCTCCGCGTACGTCAGCCGCTGCTCCGCACCCGTCCCCGGGTGGTCGATGTACACCAGGGCCTCGCGGTCGGGGACCACGTCCACGACCGACTCGAACAGGTCCGCAAGGTTGTACTCCACCGCTCCTCCTGACCCCCGGCAGCCATGACGACGAAAGGCACATCAGTCGGTTCGCCGGTCATCAGAGCAAAGGGCGCGGCAACTGGGAAGGGTTCGCGCGAAGAAATCTGACTGTCTGTCAGAAAACTCTTGAAGTGCCTCCCCGGCTACTGCAACCTGTTCTCGTTCCTGGAGAGGGGAGATGGCCATGGGTGGGACGGAACACCTCACCGTGGAGCGCGAAGGCGCCACACTGGTGCTCACGCTCAACAGGCCCGACGCGAAGAACGCACTCTCGCTGCCGATGCTCGTCGGGCTCTACGACGGCTGGGTCGAGGCCGACGAGGACGACGAGGTCCGCTCGATCGTGCTGACCGGCGCGGGCGGCTCGTTCTGCGCCGGGATGGACCTCAAGGCCCTGGCCGGACGGGGCACGGAGGGCGAGCAGTACCGGGACCGCCTCAAGGCCGACCCGGACCTGCACTGGAAGGCGCTGCTGCGCCACCACCGCCCGCGCAAACCGGTGATCGCCGCCGTCGAGGGCTACTGCGTGGCGGGCGGCACCGAGATCCTCCAGGGCACCGACATCCGCCTCGCGGGCGAGTCGGCGACGTTCGGCCTCTACGAGGTCAAACGCGGCCTCTTCCCGATCGGCGGCTCGACGGTCCGCCTGCAACGGCAGATTCCGCGGACCCACGCCCTGGAGATGCTGCTCACGGGCCGCCCGTACACCGCCCGCGAGGCCGCCGACATCGGCCTGATCGGTCACGTCGTCCCGGACGGCACGGCCCTCGCCAAGGCCCTGGAGATCGCCGAACTGATCAACGCCTGCGGCCCGTTGGCCGTAGAGGCCATCAAAGCGTCCGTCTACGAGACCGCCGAGATGACCGAGACCGACGGTCTTGCCTCCGAACTCAAGCGCGGCTGGCCGATCTTCGACACCGCCGACGCGAAGGAGGGTGCTCGCGCCTTCGCGGAGAAGCGACCGCCCACATACAAGCGCGCCTGACCCGAAGGAGCCCGGGCATGCCCGAAGTCCTCAAAGCCCCCCTCGCCGTCGAATTTCCCTTCACCCGTTCCCTCGGCCCCGTTCAGAGCGCCTTTCTGACCGGTCTGCGTGAGCGGGTCGTTCTCGGGGTGAAGACCGGCGACGGCCGCACCCTCGTCCCGCCCGTGGAATACGACCCCGTCACCGCCGAGGAGCTCCGCGACCTCGTCGAAGTCGCGTCCACCGGTACGGTCACCACCTGGGCCTGGAACCACGAACCCCGGCGTGGTCAGCCCCTCGACACCCCCTTCGCCTGGGTGCTGGTGCGTCTCGACCGCGCCGACACCGCCCTCCTGCACGCACTCGATGCCCCTGGCCCCGAGGCCGTGCGCACCGGGATGCGCGTGCGCGTCCGGTGGGCCGAGGAGCGTACGGGTGCCATCACCGACATCGCCTGCTTCGAGCCGTACGACGGCGAACCGGACCAACCCGCAGGCCACAGCGGCGAGTTCGTGGACGCGGTCACCGGCATCGTCGCCCCCGCCCGCCTCGACTACACCTACTCGCCGGGCCGCGCCCAGTCCGCCTACATCCACGCCCTCGCCGACCGCCGCACGGTCGGCGAGCGTTGCCCCTCCTGCCGCAAGGTGTACGTCCCGCCGCGCGGCGCCTGCCCCACCTGTGGTGTCGCCACATCGGAACAGGTCGAGGTCGGACCGCGCGGCACGGTCACCACCTTCTGCATCGTCAACATCAAGGCGAAGAACCTCGACATCGACGTCCCGTACGTCTACGCCCACATCGCCCTCGACGGCGCCGACCTCGCCCTGCACGGCCGTATCGGCGGCATCCCCTACGACCAGGTGCGCATGGGCCTGCGGGTCGAGGCCGTGTGGACCGAAGGGGCCCGCTACCCCGACCACTACCGGCCGACCGGCGAACCCGACGCGGAGTACGAGACCTACAAGGAGCTGCTGTGACGCGTGACATCGCGGTCGTCGCCTTCGCCCAGACCGACCACCGGCGCACCACCGACGAGCTCTCCGAGGTGGAGATGCTGATGCCGGTCCTGCACGGCGTGCTCGAGCAGACCGGCCTCAAGACCGCCGACATCGGCTTCACCTGCTCCGGCTCCAGCGACTACCTCGCCGGCCGCGCCTTCTCCTTCACCCTGGCCCTCGACGGCGTGGGCGCCTGGCCGCCGATCTCCGAGTCGCACGTCGAGATGGACGGGGCATGGGCCCTGTACGAGGCGTGGACCAAGCTGCTGACCGGGGATGCCGACACCGCCCTCGTCTACTCCTACGGCAAATCCTCACCCGGTTCGGTGCGGGACGTGCTCACCCGGCAGCTCGACCCGTACTACGTGGCACCCCTGTGGCCCGACTCCGTGGCCCTGGCCGCCCTCCAGGCGCAGGCCCTGATCGACGCGGGCGACACCGACGAGCCCGCCCTCGCCGCGGTCGCCGCCCGCAGCCGACAGGACGCGTCAGCCAACTCCCATGCACAGCTGCGAGGTTCGGTGCCGCAGGGCGACTATCTCGTACGACCCCTGCGTACCGGCGACTGCCCGCCCATCGGCGACGGAGCCGCCGCCGTCGTCCTCGCGGCGGGGGAGCGGGCCCGGGAACTGTGCGAGCGGCCCGCCTGGATCCGCGGCATCGACCATCGCATCGAGGCCCACTCCCTCGGGGTACGCGATCTCACCGACTCACCCTCCACCCGCCTGGCCGCCGAGAAGGCCGGCGCCTTCGAACGGCCCGTGGACACCGCTGAGTTGCACGCGCCCTTCACCTCGCAGGAAGTGGTGCTGCGCAAGGCGCTCCGACTCGGCGACGGCGTCCGCGTCAACCCGTCCGGCGGAGCCCTCGCCGCCAACCCGATGATGGCCGCCGGGCTCATCCGCATCGGAGAGGCCGCCGCCGGCATCCATCGGGGCGCCTGGGACCGGGCGCTCGCCCACGCCACCTCCGGCCCGTGTCTGCAACAGAACCTGGTCGCCGTACTCGAAGGGGATCCGCGATGAGCAAGGAGCCCGTGGCCGTCGTAGGGATCGGCCAGACCAAGCATGTGGCGGCTCGGCGGGACGTGTCGATCGCGGGACTCGTGCGGGAGGCGGCCGGGCGGGCGCTCGACGACGCCGAGTTGACGTGGGCCGACATCGACGCCGTCGTCATCGGCAAGGCCCCCGACTTCTTCGAGGGCGTCATGATGCCCGAGCTGTACCTCGCCGACGCGCTCGGCGCGGTCGGCAAGCCGATGCTGCGCGTGCACACCGCCGGTTCGGTCGGGGGATCGACGGCACTGGTCGCGGCCAACCTCGTCGCGTCCCGCGTCCACGGCACCGTCCTGACCATGGCCTTCGAGAAGCAGTCCGAGTCGAACGCCATGTGGGGCCTGTCCCTGCCGATCCCCTTCCAGCAGCCCCTGCTGGCCGGGGCCGGCGGCTTCTTCGCGCCGCATGTGCGCGCGTACATGCGACGCAGCGGCGCGCCCGACACGGTCGGCTCGCTGGTGGCGTACAAGGACCGGCGCAACGCGCTCAAGAATCCGTACGCGCATCTGCACGAGCACGACATCACCCTGGAGAAGGTCCAGGCCTCGCCGATGCTGTGGGACCCGATCCGCTACTCCGAGACCTGCCCGTCCTCCGACGGCGCCTGCGCGATGGTGCTGACGGGCAGGGCGGGGGCGGCGCGGGCGCCCCGGCCGCCCGCCTGGATGCTGGGCGGCGCCATGCGCAGCGAGCCGACTCTCTTCGCGGGCAAGGACGCCGTCTCGCCGCAGGCCGGCAAGGACTGCGCGGCCGACGTGTACCGGCAGGCCGGGATCGCCGATCCGCGCCGGGACATCGACGCCGTCGAGATGTACGTGCCGTTCTCCTGGTACGAGCCGATGTGGCTGGAGAACCTCGGTTTCGCCGACGAGGGCGAGGGCTGGAAGCTGACCGAGTCCGGGGTGACCGAACTGGACGGCGATCTTCCCGTCAACATGTCGGGCGGTGTCCTGTCCACCAATCCCATCGGCGCCTCCGGCATGATCCGGTTCGCGGAGGCGGCATTGCAGGCGCGCGGGCAGGCCGGAGAACACCAGGTGGAGGGCGCGCGGCGGGTCCTCGGGCACGCGTACGGCGGCGGATCGCAGTTCTTCTCCATGTGGCTCGTGGGCAGCGAACCGCCGGAGTCCTGACGGGCTCCGGAAAGGTCCCCCTCACGTGGCCTGTTGACTTGGGAAATCGATCGCTAGGCTGGCCGCGGACGACGCATCGGGAGGAGCACGGACGTGGCCGAGAGCACCATCCAGCAGCATCCGCTCGCGGGCTGGGACAAGCCCGAGCTGGACCTCAGCAACGCCGATTGGCACTCGAGCAGCCGTGGCCTGGGGGATGTCCAGATCGCCTTTGTCGAGGGATTCATAGCCATGCGCAACAGCGGCCGGCCGGAAAGCCCTTCCTTGATCTTCACACCGGCGGAGTGGGGCGCGTTCGTGTCGGGGGCGAGGGAGGGCGAGTTCGACCTGACGTGAATCGTCGGGGGTGTGCCGGTCGGGCTGTGTGTGCCGCCCGACCGGCACACCCCCGACGGTTCGGACGAGCGCCGCGGAGAACGAGACCTGGACCCTCGCCGAGGGCTTCCTCGCCCCGCACCGCGAGGCCCGCCCCGAGGTGCGGGCCGACGCCCGGCGCGATGCCGGGCGACGCGGCCGCCCTCCAGCTCGCCGCCGCCCAGGACGCCGACCTGGTCGCGGTCGGCCGCCACCGCCGCCGTCTGCGGGCCCCGGCCCGGATGACGGGCTCGGTGCCACAGGCGGTGCTGCCGCATGCGGGGAGCCCGGTCGCGGTGGTTCCGCCGGCGGTGGCGGACGAGTGAGGGGAGTACGGAGTCAGGGCCACAGCAGCTGCTTGCGCCAGCCCCCGCCCTCCCGCAGATGCACCAGCCGTGTGTGCCGTCGCTCCTTGTCGCCCTGCCAGAACCCGACCGACTCCGGCTGTACGGCGTTGAGCGTCCAGCCCGGCGGGACCAGGTCCGGCTCGGACTCCAGCCGGGCCGGCGACTCCTCGACGGCGATGTCCCGCTCGGCCGGCTCCGCGAGCGGCTGCGACTGTCGGCCGAGCAGCGACTGGGCGCGGGCCGCGATGCCCCTGGCCAGGAAGTCCGCAGCACTGTCCGCCGGACTCGCCGGTACCACCGGACCCCGGACCCGGACCTGCCGGGCCGGCGGCGACCAGGAGAAGGTGAGCGCGGCGAAGGGCCGCTCGGCGAGGTCGTGGCCCTTGACGCTGCCACCGTCCGACGCGAACTGCCGGCCCTCGGGACCCACGCCCTTGAGGATCAGCGTCCGAGCCGACGGATTCCCGTCGGCGCCCGCCGTCGAGAGCGTCATCGCATGCGGTTCACGCACCCCCGCCTCCACGGCCGCCGGCAGCCACTCGGTGAACAGCTCGACCGGAGTGCCGGGTGTCGCGGCCGGATCGAAGGCCGGCAGGTCGCCTGCGAACACCTCCAGCTCACGCAACAGCCGGCGCAGATCCTCCACGACGGCTCCCCTCAGGGTCTAATGGTTACCAGCGAAACTATCATTAGCTCCATGCCGGACTCGCTCAGCAGGGACACCCACCTCTCCCTCGACCTCGCCCTCACCATCCGCCACGACGGCCACGGCGGAGTCGCCGACGACCTCACCGACCCCACCGGGCTCACCGCCTGGGTCCGGGCCCACCCCGAGACCCTCCCGGACGCCGACCGCTGGATCGCCGACGAGGGCGACCTCGCCGCCGTACGAGATCTGCGCGCCGCTGTGCGATCCCTCTTCGCCCGTGCCGTACGCCCCGGTGAGCCCAGCCCCGCCGATGCGGCCCGCCTGCTGTCCGTGCCCGAAGCCGTCGCCCGACTCAACGCCGCGGCCGCCCGCACCCCCACCGTGCCGGTCCTGCACTGGGCCGACGACGCCGAACCCCTCGTACACCGGCGAACGGTCGAGACCGACGACCTCACGGCGGCCCTCGCGCACGCCGCGATCGCCTTCCTCGCCGGTCCCGACCGGCAGCGGCTGCGCGCCTGCCACGCCCCGCGCTGCGTCCGCTACTTCCTCAAGGAGCACCCGCGGCAGGAGTGGTGCAAGCCCTCCTGCGGCAATCGGGCCCGGGTCGCCCGGCATCACGAACGGCATCGGAAAGCCGTTTGAAACGTGTCGGTCGGAACTGCTCGTAACCCGGCGCGGGACCTCTCGCGGGCGTACGCTGAGGTGCCTGTAGACCACGGTGCGTGCCCGCTCCCCGCGCGGGTACACCGCCGTGGCGGGGGGTACGTCATGGTGCAGCGCATCGCACGGAGCAGAAGGATCCTCTTCGAGCGCGAGAGCGAACTCGCCGCCATCGACGAGGCGTTGGCCACGCTCACCGGTCTGCGCATGAGCGGGTCCGAAGCGCCGGACCGACCGCGCGGCGCCCTCCTCGCCTTCGCCGGGCGCGCCGGCATCGGCAAGACCACCCTCCTCGCCGAGGTCCGCCGGCGCGCCGACGCGCGGGGCTGCACCGTACTCTCCGCCCGCGGCGGCGACCAGGAACAGCGCGTCGCCTTCCACGTCGCCCGCCAGCTGCTGCAACCTCAGTTCGCCGGCGCCGCGGAGACCGATCTCCGTGCCTCGCTGGGCAGTTGGTACGACATCGTGGGCCCCGCTCTCGGCCTCTGCGCGCCCACCGCGGCCGCCCCGCCCGACCAACAGGGCCTGCGCGACGGCCTGGACTGGGTACTCACCCATCTCGCCGCCCTGCGCGCCCCCGTGGTGCTCGTCCTCGACGACGCGCACTGGGCCGACCCCGAATCCCTGCGCTGGCTGGCCGCGTTCGCGCCCCGTGCCGAACAGCTCCCGCTGCTGGTGGTCGTCGCCTACCGTCCCGACGAACTCCCCGATCACGCCGAGTCGTTCAGGGGACTGCCCGGCCGGGCCGGCGGACGCCCGCTCGACCTGGAACCGCTCAGCGCGGCCGCCGTGGCCCGCCTGGTGCGGGAGGGGCTCGGGACCCACGCCGACGACGCGTTCTGCCGCGAGTGCTGGGCCGTCACCGCCGGAAACCCCTTCGAGACCGTCGAGTTGGTCGCCAAGGTCCGCGACCGCGGTGTCACCCCGACCGAAACCGGAGCCCATCTGCTGCGCGACCTCGCCGCCGCAGTCAAGGGCAGCGGCCTGGTCGCCCGCCTCGAACGCCTCGGCACCTCCACCGTCCGCTTCGCCTGGGCCTGCGCCGTCCTCGGCACCGAGATCCAGCCCCTGCTCGCCGCCGCCGTCGCCGGACTCGGCCACGAGGAGGCCGCCGACGCGGCCGACGCCCTGCGCGGCGCCCGTATCCTCACCGGCGCCGAGACCCTGGAGTTCGTCCACCCGCTGATCGCCACCGCCGTCTACCGGGCCATCCCGCCCGGCGTCCGCGTCGCCCTGCACGGCCAGGCCGCCTGGTGCGTGATCAACGCCGGCCAGGGCCCCTCCGCCGCCGCCCGCCACCTCCTGGAGACCCACCCCGACGGCGACATCTGGGTCGTGCAGCAACTGCGCGCCGCCGCCGAGGAGACCCTCCGGGCCGGCGCTCCCGACGCCGCCCGCAGCTACCTCGCCCGCGCCCTGCGCGAACCCCCGCCCTACGGGGACCGCGCAGCCGTCCTCCACGAACTCGGCTCCGCCTCCCTGCTCACCGAACCCGCCACCACGGTCAACCACCTGCGCGCGGCCCTCGAAGAACCGATAGCGGACCCCCGTCTTCGCCACCACATCGTCTACCGACTGTCCCAGGTCCTCGCCCACAGCGACCGCCTCGCCGAGGCCTCCGACACCCTCGCCCGCGAGATCCACGTCACCGACGACGCCCGCGTCAGGCTGCGCATGGTCGCCGAACAGTTCATGTGGGACGCCTTCCGCGCCGACGAACCCGACCACCCCTCCCGCTCCCGCCGCCTCACCAAGCTCGCCGACCGCCTCAAGGGCCGCGACCTCACCGAGCGCTACATCATCGGCCTGCGCACCTGGGACGCGATCCTGCGCGGCGAGCCCGCCCACATCGCCCTCCACCACGCCGAACGCGCCCTCGCCGGCGGCCTCGGCTGGGCCGAGCCCGACCGCGGCTTCGAGGTTCCCGTCCTGGTCGCCCTCGCCTTCATGTACGCGGACCGCCCCGGCCGCACCGAGGAGCTCTTCGCGTCCGGCATCGCCGACTTCGAACGCCAGGGCTGGCGCGGCGCCCACCTCTCCTTCGGGTACACCCTGCTCGCCTACGTCCGCTACCGGCGCGGGCGCCTCGCGGAGGCCGAGGACTTCGTCCGCGCGGGTCTGCGCCTGGCCGAACGGGTCGGCCCGGGCACCCCGGCCCACTGGTACGCCGTGGGCATCCTCATCGAGGTCCTGCTGGCCCGGGGCCGCGTCACCGAGGCCGCGCAGACCGCCGACGACTACTCCTTCACGTCCCCCTTCCCGGCCGCCGTGGTCTTCCCGGACGCCCAGACCGTCCGCGGAGAGCTGCTGCTCGCCCGCGGCCTGCACCAGGAGGCGGCCGAAGAACTGTCCGCGGCGGGCCGCCGCCTCGACCCGCGAGGTATCCGCAACCCCGCGTGGTGCCCCTGGCAGCTCCACCTCGCCCGCGCCGAGGCCCACGACACCCCCGAACGCGCGGTCACCACCGCCCTCGAAGCGGTCGCCCGCGCCCGCCAGTTCGGCACCCCGTCCGCCATCGGCCAGGCGCTGCGCACAGCCGCCGAGGTCTCCTCGGGCTCGGCCCGCGCCAAATACCTGGAGGAGTCCGTAGCCCACCTGGAACGCTCCCCGGCCGCCTACGAACTGGCCTGCTCCCTCGTCTCCCTCGGCACGGAACTCCGCCGCACCGGCCGCCCCAGGGAAGCCGCGGAACACCTCTATCGAGGCCTGGACGCAGCCGTCCAGTGCAACGCCGACGGCCTGGTGGAAAGGGCCCGCGACGAACTGGCAGCGGCAGGGCTGCGCCCGCGCCGCCTGCACAGCACGGAGACGGACACCCTCACGACCCGCGAACGCACAGCGGCGAACCTGGCGGCCGAGGGCCGCACCGAGGCGGAGATCGCAAGCGAAATGGGGATGGACGAGCCCACGGCGGTCCGCCTGCTCTCCGCGGTCTGCCGCAAGATGGGCACGGAGATCACCGGGCTTACCTTGGCATTCAAGCAAGGGTGACGGGCAACCCCTTGGGGCGCGGGGCTGTATCGATGTGCGGCTCCGCCGTGTGGGCGAGACCAACCCCCACCGACCCGCACCCGCAAGACCACCTCATTGACCATTACCATGGGCGACATGTCGTTCCTCCGCCGCCGCAGCGCAACCCCCGCCGGCCCCGACTTCGACGTCCTGGCCATGGACCCGGGCGACTGGCCCGGCAATCTCGGCGCCGGCCTGCTTCCCGCCCCCGACGGCACCTGCCAGGGCGTCTTCCTGCGCTACGACCTCTTCGGCGGCCGCGGCCCCGCGATGATCATCGGCAACCTCCCCGAGGGCTCCCCGGCCCGCGAGGTCGCCGACGGCGAGATCCCCTTCGAGGTCGCCCAGCTGCTGCTCGCGCTGGAGAACGAGGAGGAGGTGACGGTCGTAGGAGTGGAGGACATGCCGGTGATGCAGGGCGACAACCTTCTGATCGTCCGCCGCCTCAAGCTCTCCGAGAGCCGGATCTCCTGCGTTCAGTTCGACCGCAGCGACAACGTCCTGGTGACCATCGCCGCCTGGGACCGCCCCATCACCGACGACCTGTACGCCCTGCTGAAGCCGCTCCCGGCGGAGCTTTTCCAGCAGGGCTGAGGGCGGCTACCGGCCGGTCCGCACCTCCACGTCCGTCGCGCGCACGAACGCGACCCGGTGGCCGAACTGGATCTCGTAGTACAGGTCCTTGCCCAGCACGACCCGGTGCGAGTCGGTGGTGAAGGTGACCGCGTAGTAGTACTCGCCGGGCACCTCGTCACCGACCACGTACTTCTGCCCCTTCGGCAGCGTGTACGGCAGCGGTGACACCGCCTGCACCGGCACTCCCGTCGGATACGCCGCCGCCTCCGGGTAGGCACGGCCGTACACCGGGATGCTGTCCAGACCCGCCTTGGGCGTCACGACCAGGCCCGAGGCCGGTACCGCCGTCGGGTGCTTCTTCGGGTTCCGGAACCAGGCCTTCTGCCCCAGGTACCAGATCGCCGTCCAGTCGCCGTGGTGCCCGGCGACGGCGTACTGCTGCCCGGTCGAGACCCGCGAGCCCACGTCGTTGACGTCGATCGTCGAGTCGGCGCCCTTGTGCAGACCGACGTCCTTGATCAGCGCAGACTTCTCGTCGTGGTCGGAGTACAGCCGCACCTCGCTCGAACCGTGCGCCGCGCAGGGCCGGCCCGAGGTGACGCAGCCCGTGTACGTCGGCTGGTTCCTGGCGTAGTCCGGCCGGATCGTCACCAGCCCGCTCTTCTCGCCACCGGTCGCCTTGAACGGATGTCCCAGCAGCGAGAAGTAGTGCCGCCAGTCCCAGTACGGCCCGGGGTCGGTGTGCATGCCGGGGATGGTCGACGTCGTCGGGCCGGGCACGTTCTCGTGGCCCAGGATGTGCTGCCGGTCCAGCGGGATGCCGTACTTCGCGGCGAGATAGCGCACCAGCCGCGCCGACGAGCGGTACATCGCCTCCGTGTACCAGGCGTCCGGCGAGGCGAGGAAGCCCTCGTGCTCGATGCCGATCGACTTGGCATTGATGTACCAGTTGCCCGCGTGCCACGCCACGTCCTTGGCCTTCACATGCTGGGCGATCAGTCCATCCGTCGAACGAATGGTGTAGTTCCACGACACATAGGTCGGGTCCTGGACCAGGTTGAGCACACCGTTCCAGGCGCCCTCCGTGTCATGGACGACGATGTACTTGATGCTCTGCGAGACCGGACGGTCGCCCAGGTCGTGGTTGCCGTAGTCGTTGTCCCCGAACTCCTGGTACGGGGCCGGGATCCACTCGCAGGACACCGACTTCGGGCACTCCGTGCCATCGGCGGTGAGACCGCGCAGGCCCGTCTCCCTGATCTGGGCGGTGTCCGGGGCGACGCCCGGCTGCGCGGCCAGGGCGACCTGCTGCCCGGCGTCCGTGGTGCGCTCCTCACCGGTGCGGATCACGTCGTAGACGTCGTTCGCGTACGTGGCCGCCGTCGCCGTGTCGTCGGCGCCGGAGAAGCGTGCCACCGCGCCGTACCAGTCCGCCGGGTCGGCGCTCGGCGGCTCGCCGAGATCCTTCTGCGCGGCGGCGAGCAGCGCGGCGCCGCCCGCCACGTTCGCCCTCTGGTCGGTACGCAGCCGCTCCGCCGGAATACCGGTCAGCTCGGCCGCCTTCGGCAGGGTCTTGAGCCGGGCCGGGAGCCGGGAGTCCGACGGCACCTTCACCGCGGGGTGCAGGGCCGCGCGGGCGCTGTCGCCGCGCGCGTCCTCCGTGCCCTCGCTGTGGTGAGACCTTTCCGCCAGGGCGGCGCGGGCGTCGGTGAGATGCATCGGGCCGTAGCCGCCGGACACGCTCGGCGCGCCCGCGTGCGCGTCCCAGCGGGACTGAAGATACGAGACTCCGAGCAGGACGCTCTGCGGGACGTGGTACTCGGCGGCCGCTGAGGCGAACGCCCGCTGCAGCGAACTCGCGGACGAGTCGTCGGTGCTCACGGCCGGAGCCGCGCCCAGCAGCGGCAGCAGCAGCGCCGCCGAGGCCAGGGCACCGGCGGTTCTGCGGGCGCGTCTGTGGCCGGGGGTGGACGTGGGGTCGGTGACGGTTCCTCGCAATGCAGCCTCCTGGGACGGACGAGCGTGACGGGGCGTGCAGGGCCGAGCGTGGGTCAGTGGTACTCGCTGGCCGACGATCCGTCAATCATGCCCAGGGACAGGCGATTTCCCATGTCAACGGCGTCAGAGGCTTACACCAATGGCCGTACGACGAACCTTGCGGACAGGGGACATGGGGACGTTGGGGACACCGGGACATACGAAGGTCCGCGGTGCGCCGCCTTCGAAGCGCACCGCGGACCTTCGTCCCCGTCAGCGAGTGCCGACCGCCGCCCGTACGGCCTTTCGGGCCAGCTGGCAGTCGTCGTGCAGCCGCCTCAGCAGCAGCCGCTGTTCCTCGCCGGACGGCGCAGCACTCGGGTGGGCCACCCCCGGTGCCGCCGGGGTCGAGTCGTGCATCGAACGCTGCACGGCCGTCTCGTAGGTACGGATCTCACGGGTCAGTACGAGCATCAGGTTCACCAGGAACGCGTCCCGGGAGGCGGGCCCCGCGGACTGGGCGATCTGGCTGATCTGACGGCGCGCCACCGGGGCGTCGCCGAGGACCGACCACAGCACCGCCAGGTCGTAGCCCGGCAGGTACCAGCCCGCGTGCTCCCAGTCCACCAGCACTGGACCGGCCGGGGACAACAGGATGTTCGAGAGCAGTGCGTCGCCGTGGCAGAACTGGCCCATGCCCTGCCGGCCCGCCGAGTGCGCGATGCCGTGCAGCAACTTCTGCAGGTCGCCCATGTCCCGGTCGGTCAGCAGCCCCAGCTCGTGATAGCGGGAGATCCGGGACGCGTAGTCGAGCGGGGCGTCGAAGGTGCCCGCCGGCGGCCGCCAGGCGTTGAGCCGGCAGATCGCGCCGAGCGCCGCCCTGATGTCCGCCCGGGGCGGGGCCTCGGCCGGGTGCCGCTGCAGCGCCGCCACTCGTCCCGGCATCCGCTCGATGACCAGGGTGCAGTTGTCCGGGTCCGCCGCGATCAGTCTCGGCACCCGCACCGGAGGGCGGTGCCGGACGAACGAGCGGTAGGCCGCTATCTCGTGCCTGATCCGCTCGGACCACACGGGGGATTGGTCCAGTAAACACTTGGCGACGGCCGTGCTGCGTCCGGTCGTACCGACCAGGAGCACGGAGCGTCCGCTGCGGCGCAGCACCTGCACCGGAGCGAACTCCGGACAGATCCGGTGCACCGACGCGAGCGCCGTACGCAGCTGGGCGCCCTGGGGGCCGGACAAGTCGAGTCTCCCGCTGAGCGGTTGGGTGCCGAGCCCCGGGGTGCGCAGCGGCCGGCCCGCACCGAGCGCGGGGGCCGGCGGACGCACGGCGGGGTCGAGGTAGGGGCCGCCGGCCGCCGGGCGGGGGCGGAGCGACCGGGGCGGGGCGGACACGGAGGACGATGCTGTGTACATGGGCGAAACAGATCCCTTCGTGTGCCTGCATTGCCTGTCTGCGTGACGGCGCTACCCGGCCCGGCCCTTCAGGAGCACCCTGGGGAATGCGCCTGTCGTTCACAACGGCAACCGGGTCGGGGTAGCGCATTCCTACCTGACACCTGATGCCCAGTGGCACACCATCTGGCGCACCCTGGCGAACCCTGGCGAATAGTCGCCCGGCAACTCTCACCCGGCTACTGTCAACTCAGCCGAGAACCTGGGGGCTTGACGTGAGCGGACAACCCAACACCCGTCTCTCGGACCTGTTCGGCCTGGCCGGCTGGTCCAAGGGTGAACTCGCGAGGCTGGTCAACCGGCAGGCGGCGGCCATGGGCCATCCCCAACTGTCGACCGACACCTCCCGGGTGCGGCGTTGGATCGAGACGGGGGAGATCCCCCGCGATCCGGTGCCGCGGGTGCTGGCGGCTCTGTTCACCGAGCGTCTCGGCCGTGTCGTGACCATCGAGGACCTCGGTCTGGTCCGGCACGGGCGTACAGGGAAACGGCCGGACGCCGGGAGTGTGGAACATCCCGACGGCGTGCCGTGGGCGCCCGAACGGACCGCGGCGGTCCTCACCGAATTCACGGGAATGGACCTCATGCTCAACCGACGCGGCTTGGTGGGTGCGGGTGTCGCGCTCACCGCAGGATCCGCTCTCAGCAGCGCCATGTACGACTGGCTGCACACCGACCCGGGCCTCAGGGCCGACGCCCCACGCTTCGACGATCCCCTGCACGCCGACCCCGCCGGGTTCGACCGCTACGAGGCCGCCCCCATCGGGTCGCAGGAGATCGAGGAACTGGAGCGCTCGGTCGAGGTGTTCCGGGCCTGGGACGCCGCCCGCGGCGGCGGGCTGCAGCGCAAGGCGGTCGTGGGCCAGCTCAACGAGGTGGGCGGCATGCTCGCCTACCGACATCCCGACCACCTCCAGCGGCGCCTGTGGGGCGTCGCAGCCAACCTCGCCGTCCTCGCGGGCTGGATGTCCCACGACGTCGGCCTCGAACCCACGGCCCAGAAGTACTTCGTCATCGCCGCCCACGCGGCCCGGGAGGGCGGCGACCGGCCCCGTGCGGGGGAGGCGCTCTCCCGGGCGGCTCGCCAGATGGTGCACCTGGGCCGGCCCGACGACGCACTCGACCTCATGAAACTCGCCCAGTCCGGCTCCGGCGACGAGGTGCTGCCCCGCACCCGGGCCATGCTCTACACCATCGAGGCCTGGGCACAGGCGTCCATGGGCAAGGGCCAAGCCATGCGCCGCACCCTCGGCCAGGCGGAGGACCTCTTCGTCTCCGACAAGGGCGATGTCCCGCCGCCGAGCTGGATGCAGATGTTCAGGGAGGAGGACCTCTACGGCATGCAGGCCCTGGCCTACCGCACGCTGGCCGAGCACGACCCCACGGCGGCCGCGCACGCCCAGCACTACGCGGAGAAGGCCCTGGCCCTCAGGGTCGACGGACGCCAGCGGTCGAAGATCTTCGACTTCCTGTCCATGGCCTCCGCCTGCTTCATCGCCGACGACCCCGAACAGGCCGACCGCTACGCACGCCTGGCCCTGATGTCGATGGGATCCAACTCCTCCCACCGCACCTGGGACCGGCTGCGCCAGATGTACCGGCTCACCGCCGAGTACTCCAGCTATCCGAGGATCCACGAGCTGCGGGAGGAGATCAAACTCGCCCTGCCGAAGAAGACGTCCCAGGGCGGCAACAGCGCACGGGTATAGGGGGTTCGTGCCGCTGCAGTCATCACTGAAACCTCAAAGGGAACTGAAACCTCAAAGGGGACTGAAACCTCACGGGGGTTCCTCAGTGGGGGTTTCAGATCACCCTGGCGACGAGCACGCACGCGTCGTCGTCACGCTCGGTCTCGCCGAACGCCTCCACGACCATCCGTACGCAGTCCTGTGCGGTGCGCGCCTCGCCGAAGCGGGGGGCCAGGTCGAGGAGTCGGCTCGCGGGCTCCGTCCTGCTGTCATACCCGGGCACCAGCCCGTCGGTGTGCAGCAGGAGCAGGTCGCCCACCTCGAGGGTCTCGTGGACCTGCTCGTAGGTGGCGCCCGAGGTCGCGCCGAGCAGGACGCCGCCCGGTGCGTGCAGCCTGCGCCCCGTCCCGCCGCGGAACAGCAGCGGGGCGGGGTGTCCGGCCTGCGCCCAGGTCAGGGTGCGGGTCTCGGGCCGGTAGCGGCAGCACACGGCGCTGCCCAGGGCCGGTTGCACGGTGGCGTCGAGTAACTGGTTGAGCAGGGAGAGCAGGTGGCCCGGCTCGGTGCCGGCCATCGCCATGCCCCGCAGGGCGCCCAGCAGCATCGCCATGCCGGATGTGACGACGACGCCGTGTCCGGTCAGGTCACCGACGGTCAACAGGGTCTGCCCGTCGGGCAGTTCGAGCGCGTCGTACCAGTCGCCGCCGATCAGCGCGCTCGTCGACGACGGCAGATAGTGCGCCGCCAGATCCAGTGTCTCGGGTCCCTGGTGCGGGAGCCGCAGGGAGCCACGCCACGGCGGCAGCACGGCCTCCTGCAGCTCGACCGCGAGCCGGTGCTCGGTCTGCGCGCGGTGCTGCTGGCGCTGCAACGAGTCACGGGTCTCGCTCACCGCCCTCTGGCTGCGGCGCAGTTCGCTGACGTCCCGCAGTACGGCCCACATGGAGGCGGTGCTGCCGTCGGCGTCGAGCACGGGCTCGCCCATCATGTGCACGGTCCGCACCTCGCCGTCCGGGCGCACGATGCGGAACTCCCCGTCGATGGGCTTGGCGTCGACGAGGCAGTCCGTGACCATCGTCGTCAGTTTCGCGCGGTCCTCGTCGAGTACCAGGGACGGCAGTTCGTCGAGGGTGAGCGGGGCGGCGGCGGGGGCGCGGCCCAGGATCTGGTAGAGCTCACCGGACCAACTCGCCTCGTCCGTCAGCAGGTTCCACTCCGCACTGCCGACCCTGCTGAGCAGCGAGCCGCGCCGGGGAGCGGACGCCGGGGACGGGGCCGGGTGCGGTGGCGCGGGCTGCGGGCCGTCCCGCAACTGCGCCAAATGGGTCTCGAGATCGTTGAGTTGGTGCAGCGCCAGCTCGCTCAGTGCGCGCTGCCATCGTTCCTCCGGGTCCGATCCGTCTCCGTGCGCGTCCCGCCGTACGGCGTCCACGTCGCCCTTGAGCCGCCGCGTCTGCGATATCAGTGCGTCGACCGAGCCGCGCCCCGGCGGCTGGGCGGCTGGATGATCCGCAGAGAGGTGGGACGGCATGACGCGCTCCGATGCGGGACGGTACGACCAAGGTGGACGGAGGGACCGTTACGACTGTTGCACAGCCCGCGACGCCCTGTAAGGGATTTGGCAACACACGATACGGTGGTGCTTCTGGCATATGCCAGCGTCTTCAAGGAGCGGTCCGGCTGCGCCTGGCGCCTACGTCGCCCGATGGGTCAAGTCGTAGATGACGTACGTGACTTGAGGCATCGCAGCGGAGCCTTGGCGTGTGTTCAGTCGCGTGTTCGACGGGTGTCTGTTCTAAGAAGCATGGCATACGAGGATCGGCCCGATCCAGGGCGGACGGGCGGCGTCCGGGGGTGTCCGGCCGGTGTCGGCTCCGGCGAAGCATTCGCACCCCCCTGTCCGCGCCGGCCCGGCGGGAGGGGCGGTCAGGGTGGGAACTCTCCCGTCCCCCTGGAGTAGTGACGCAGGTCACACAAACGTGAAAGCGCTTCCGCGTAATGCGATCGGCATCTGCGAGGTCGTACAAGCACGTCGGCAATCCGGCCGACCTCCGACCCGCAGGGGAGACCGACCCATGGACATCACTCTCGAGCAGCCCGCCCGCGGTCGCCTGATCACGGCCGACGAGCAGGAGCTGCCCGTCCCGGTGACGTTTCGCTACACCTCCGAGGACCCGCTGGCCGTGCACCTCGACTTCCCGCCCGATGTCTCCCTCGACGGCACGGAGGTCAGCTGGACCTTTGCCCGCACCCTCCTGGAGGAGGGCCTGCGGGGTCCCGCAGGCGGTGGCGACGTCCACCTCTGGCCCTGCGGCAGCGCCCGCACCGTCCTGGAACTCCACTCGCCCTACGGCATGGCCCTCCTCCAGTTCGACACCTCGGCCCTGCACCGCTTCCTGCTGCGCACCTACGCCGTGGTGGCGGCCGGCCAGGAGGATCTGGGGGAGGCCGTCGACCGTGGCCTGAGCACGCTGTTCGGCAGCGTCTGAGCGCAACGCGCTCCGCACGGTGCGGCTTTGACGTTTGTTCACCTCCACCTCACCCCCCAGGTATGGACCTTGACGATCACCCCGTGCACCCTTGCGCGCGGTGTGCCGCAGGGGCACTCCTGTGACGAGGGCGGGGCGAATGACACCGATCAGCCGAAGAGGCTTCGTGGGGCTCGGCGCCACCGTGGCGGCGGGCATGACGGTGGGTACCGGTTCACGTACGGCGGTCGCTGCCCAGAGCGCGGCGACCGGCACGATCTCGGACGTGAAGCACGTGGTCATCCTCATGCAGGAGAACCGGAGCTTCGACCACTACTTCGGGCGGCTGAAGGGCGTCCGAGGCTTCGACGACCGCAGCGCCATCGCGCTCAGTGGCGGGTACTCGGTCTTCAACCAGCCGAACGGCTCCGGACGACAGTATCCGTGGAAGCTCAGCGCCACCCCGGACGCGGGCGGCAAGGACGGCGAGACGCTCGCCCAGTGCAACGGCGACCTGCCGCACTCCTGGTCCTCGCAGCACTCCGCCTGGAACAAGGGCCGCCTCGACAACTGGGTCTCGGGAGTGGGCAATGTCCGCTCGCTCGGCTACCTGGACCGCTCCGACCTCCCCTTCCATTACGCGCTCGCCGACAACTACACCGTCTGCGACGCCTACTTCTGCTCCACCCTCAGCGCCACCGGGCCCAACCGCACCTATCTGTGGAGCGGCAAGGTCGACTCCTCCAGCTATGACGGGGGCGACGAGTCCGGCCTCACCTGGCAGAACTACGCCGAGGCCCTGCAGAACGCCGGAGTGACCTGGAAGGTCTACCAGAACGCGCAGGACAACTTCGGCGACAACGGCTGCGCCTACTTCAAGAACTTCGCCGACTCCAAGGCGGGCAGCCCTCTTCACGACCGTGGCATGGCATCGGTCCCGAAGACCACGGGCTCGACGCCCGACGACATCGCCGCCGCTATCAAGGCCGACGTCGTCGCCGGCACCCTCCCGCAGGTCTCCTGGATCGTCCCCGACCAGGCCTCCTCCGAGCACCCCTACGCCCCGCCCGGCGACGGCGCCCACTTCGTCAACCTCGTCTACCAGGCCCTGGCCGCGGACCCCGACGTCTTCGACGCGACCGTCCTGTTCCTGAACTACGACGAGAACGACGGGTGCTTCGACCACGTCCCGCCCCCGGCCCCGCCCGCCGGAACCGCCGACGAGTTCCTGGGCGGAGTGCCGTACGGCTTCGGCTTCCGTGTTCCGATGATCGTCATCTCGCCCTGGACGCGCGGTGGCTGGGTCTCCTCGGAGGTCTTCGAGCACACCTCGGTGCTGCGTTTCCTGGAGACCTGGACGTCGGCGCTCGGCAAGCCCGCCTCCTGCCCCAACATCAGCGCCTGGCGCCGCAAGGTGAGCGGCGACCTGACCGGCGTCTTCGACTTCGCCAACCCGGTGTACGGCACCGTCTCCCTGCCCGCCACAAGTGTCATCGGCTACGACACCTGCGGCCCGCTCCCCAACCCGGTGCCCACCACCAACGCGCTGCCCGCCCAGGAGACCGGCACCCGGCCCGCCCGCGCGCTGCCCTACCAGCCGAACGGTTATCTGGACCACTTGGAGTTCGGGACGGGCGGCAAGATCCTCGCCTGGTTCGCCATGACCAACCAGGGCGGAGCGGCTCAGCGTGCCGCGCACTTCTCCCTTCACCCGGGCGCCTACCGCGACACCACGCCCTGGCAGTACACCGTCGACCCGGGCGGCACGGCCTCCGACTACTTCAACATCGGCTCGGGGTACGGCGACGGCAAGTACGACCTCACCATGGTCGGCCCCAACCGCTTCCTGCGCCGCTTCCAGGGCGACGCGACCAAGGCGGGCAAGTCGGCCGAGGTGAGCACGCGTTACTCCGTCGAGCCGGGTACCGGCAAGCCGGCGGTCTACTTCAAGATGGCCAACTCGGGCTCGGCATCGATGACGTTCACCATCACCTCCCACCACTACCGCGGTGACGGACCCTGGACGTACACGGTCGCGGCGGGCGGGTCGACCGAGGACTTCTTCAACGCCGTCGCGTATCAGAGCGGTTGGTACGACTTCACGGTCACCGTCGATTCCGACGCGACATGGTCACGCCGATTCACCGGGCACCTGGAGACGGGTGCGGCGAGCGTCAGCGGCTGAATCCGGTACGGAGGTCCGGACGTCGGCCCGGACCTCCGCCCTCGTCTCAGTACCGCAGCACGCCCGCGATCCCGCGCGCGTCGGCCAGCGTCCCGTCCGGCACGAAGCGGACGTCCGCGCCCGTCTCCAGGCACTGCTCGACGATCTCGTCCACGATGTCCTCGCGGGCGTCGAGGTCTCCGGTCGCGGCGGGCACCAGATGGTCGCCGAGGACGTCGCGCACCGTCACGCGGTAGTTCTCCTCCACGGCGAGCAGCCGTACCCGGCCCTCGCGGGCGCTCTGCCAGACCTCGTCGACACCGGCCGCGAACGACTTGCGACCACGGGCCGTCTCCAGTTCCCGGGCGACGGCCTCGGTACTGCGACGGGCCTCGGCGGCCACCATCGGACGGACCGCCTGCCACACGGCGTCGGGCGTGCCGTGCGCGAGACCGCCGTGCGGGATGTGCATGGCCTCCTTGGTGACGCTGCCCACCTCGTCCAGCAGGGACAGAGCGGCCTGCTCACCGGTGACGTAGAGCGGCCGCGGCTGTTCGCGCAGGACCATGCCCATCGCGGCGTCGGCCTCCCGCAGGAAGTGCCGGGTGCCCTCGTCGCGGAACGTGCTCGGCATGTCGCCGATGCGCTCCTGCCGCTCGGCGTCGAAGTTCTCCGGGGTCCTGCTCATCGGGTATCCGCCGGTGCGTTCCTCCGTGACGCGGTCCGGGCCGCCGCTCCACAGGGTGACCCGGTCGGCGGAGACCGACAGCACCCAGAACGGCCGCTCAGCGGCCTGCGCGGAGACCAGGTTGCGGGTCAGGAAGGTGTCCGAGAGGACCACGCGCTCGGGCACGGCACGGGCGAGCGACCAGACCTGGTGCTCACCCGGAGCGGCGAAGATCACCAGTCCGTCCTCGGCATGCGCCAGATCCACCTCCGCGAGGGCCTGGTCGAGCTGGTGGACCACGTCGGAGCGCCGTTCCCGGCTCACCGCCGGGTCGGACTCCAGCTGTTTCTTGGCCTCGGCCACCACATTGCGCAGCCGGACCGGATCTTGAGCGTTGTCGGGCTCGCGGCGGTGTGTCGGCGTCAGCACGGACACGGCCGGATAGGGGCGCGGGCGCCGGAGCTCGGAGAGGGTTGAGGGACTCAGATCGTGCTCCATAAGAGCACGATAGGACCGTTTCGCCGGGCTGGCACGGGGAGGAAGTGAACCAGGCATTCGCCGTAATCCATTGCCAATCGCTCTCGGGCCGCCGGATGGCGTCTCCCGCATCGCCGCACCAGCCGATGCCCGACCCTCGCAGGACGTCTCATGACGCGGCTCGAGAAGGAAACCCGGGCCCCTGACACCGCCAAGCTCTCCCTCCCGACGCTCGCCGGCGAATACCTGGGTTTCTTCCCGGCGTTCGGCTACTGGGCGGGTGCCTGCGTCGGCGATGTGACGTACGGCGTCCACTCCGAGGCCGGCAGGCTGCGCAAGGTGCCGGTCTGCGTGAACGGGACGTCGCGGTCGGCGAGTTGCACGCCCCGGAGTCCCTCGAACCCGACCGGCGTCCGCGAGTACCTGGTGCCGGCCCTGCCCGGCACCCTTTCCACTGGGTGACGTGCCCGATCGTGCGGGTCGCGGTGGAGTTCCGAAGTCAGCGGGCCGAGCCCGCCGACTCGGTCACCGCGACATTGCCCTGTGCCACGGCGCAGAGGGTCCGCATCCCACTGCCGTCGACCGTCGTGACGTCGCAGCGGACCACGACACGGGTCCGCCCCGCCCGCACCACCTGGGCGTCCGCGCGCAGCACCGCGCCCGTGGCCGGACGGAGGTAGTCGATGGTGAACCCGGACGTGATCACCCCGAGCCCCACGACCGTGGCGGCGGCGAGGGTCAGCGTGTTGTCCGCCAGGTAGGACAGGACACCGCCGTGGACGAAGCCGTACTGCTGGAGCAGGTCCTCACGGATGTCCAGCTCCAGCGTGGCCCCGCCGTCCCCGCAGTCCACCAGCCGGGTGCCCAGCAGCCTGCTGAAGGGCTGCTCGCCCAGGGCCTTGCGGACCAGCTCCAGATCCATCGTCCCGTCCACCCTCCGTCTCACTTCACCAGTGAAGTGAGAGTGGCGTGGGCCGATGGCCTCTGTCAAGATCGGCCCATGTCCGAGCCGGATCAGCGTCTCTACTTCCTGCTGCAGCGGGCGGCCCATCGTCTGCGCACCTCGGTGGACCGGCGCTGCCTCGCCGCCGCCGGCGTCACCACCGCGCAGATCGGCGCGCTGTTCGCCGTACAGGCGCAGCCCGGCCTGACGCAGCAGGAGCTGGCCCGTGTCCTCGGTCTGCGCGAGTCCGCCGTCACGGCGCTCGTGGGGCGCCTCGCCAAGGCGGGGCTGCTCTCGAAGCAGGCGCATCCGAGGCAACACCGTGCAGTGGTCCTGGAGTTGACCCATGCCGGAGCAGCAGCCCTGGATGCCGCGCAGCCGGAGATCGACCGGTTCAACGCCGAGCTGCGCGCGCTGCTGGGCGACGACGGGTTCCTACGGACGGCCGGGGCCCTGCACCGTCTCGCGTACGACTGGGAGGCGTGACTCAGTCGTCCTCCTCCGGTCCGCACGAGCTGCCGTTCGGCGGCAGGGAGCCGTAGAGCAGGAAGTCGTCGACCTTTCCGTGCACGCACTTCGAGGAGCCGTAACCGGTGTGCCCCTCGCCCCTGTTGTCGAGGACCACGGCGGAGGAACCGAGCCGTTTCGCCGTCTCCACGGTCCAGCGGTACGGCGTCGCGGGGTCGCCACGGGTGCCCACGAGGAGCATCTTCGCGCTGTGCACATCGCGCACCTTGTCGCGGATGAAGTCGGTGCCCTTGGGGCGGCCGTAGCACATCAGCAGCTCGGTGAGCCGGTAGCGGCCGAAGACCGGTGAGGCCTCCTGGTACTCGGCGCGCAGCTCGTTGAGGTCCTTGGTGATCCGGTCGGCGCCGGGGCGATCGGGATCGTCCGCGCAGTTGATCGCCATCAGTGCCGCCGGAAGATTGTCGAGCGGTACCTGGTCCTCGTCGACGAGACCGCCGCCGGTCCCCGCCCGGCCGGCCCCGCCGGTGGCGAAGTTCATGACCCCCCGTGTGTCCCCGTCCTCGACGAGTTGGGAGAGCGCGCGCTCCAGCGACGGCCAGAGGCTCTTGCTGTACAGCGCCTGGCCGATGGCGCCCACGAGGTCCTGCCCGGTGAAGTCCTGGCCGAAGTCGGTCGGTACCGGGTTCTGGTCGAGCGAGTCGACGAGTTGTACGACCTGATCCCGGGCGGCGCGCTCGTCCTGGCCGAAGGGGCAGGCGACGTCCTTGACGCACCAGGTGATGAAGTCGTCGAGCGCCGTCTGCTGGCCCTCGGCGCCCGCGACTCCCTGTTCGGACATCGGCTCGGTGAGCGTGTCCACCCCGTCGAGCACCAACCGGCCCACCTTCTTGGGGAATTGGGCGGCATAGACCGCGCCGAGCCGGGTTCCGTAGGAGAAACCGAGGTAGGTGAGCTTCTTGTCGCCGAGGGCCTGGCGTATCACGTCCATGTCGCGCGCGGCGTTCACCGTGCCGATGTGGGGGAGCACCGGGCCCGAGTGCTTCGCGCACTGGTCGGCCGCCTTCTTCAACTCCCTGAGCAGAGACTGCGGTTCACCGAGGTCGGTCTCGTCGAGTGCGGCCGCGGTCTCGTCGGAGCCGTCGCCGCAGCTGACGGGGGAGGACCTGCCCACGCCGCGCGGGTCGAAGCTCACCACGTCGTACTCGTTCGTGAGGTCCATGAAGTCCTCGCCGTCGGCGGCGAGTTCGCTGACGCCCGCGCCGCCCGGTCCGCCGAAGTTCAGCACCACCGAACCCCGCTTCTTCTTCGCCGTGGAGGTGTAACGGGCGAGCGCGAGGTCGAGGGTGCCGGCCTTGGGCCTGGCGTAGTCGAGAGGCACGGTGACCTTGCCGCACTGAAGATCCCTGGGCATGTCCGCGCCCTTGCACCGCGACCACGCGACCTCCTGCCGGTAGAACCGCGAGAGGTCGGGTCCGGTGCCGTCCGCGGCCGCCGTGGGAAGCCCCGCGGCGAGCAGGGCCAGACCTACGGCCCCGGTGAGTGCGCAGCGCCGCACCACGGACCGCGTTGACAGCTCGGCAAGCATCAATGCCTCCAAGGACGCCCGCCGCGGACCGGGGAGGAACGGCGTCCTCGATCACGATAAGCGGACGGTTCGGCCCCCGCCTCCGGGCGAGCGGGGCGGGCCGACGTGCCCTACCCTGTGCGCCCGCCGGGCATACTCGACGTTTTTACCGCTAGTTCGACAACCGTGCCGCTCGATGGAGTGAAAGGCCGATAAGCCATAACTCGGATGGTTCGCCCGCGTTTTACGTGGTGCGGGCGCGTGCCCGCGCTCCGGTGCGGGCAGCGGCCCGCGACCATCTCTGGAAGGCAGGGAACCTATGCGAAGGGTTACCCGGAACGGTGTGATCGCCGTCGCCGCCGCCTCGGGCGCGATGGCGCTGGCAGCGCCCGCCCACGCGGACTCCACGGCCGACGGCGGCTCGGCCGGCTCGCCCGGCCTGATCTCCGGCAACACCGTCCAGCTCCCGGTCCATGTGCCGGTCGACGTGTGCGGGAACACCGTGAACGTGGTCGGACTCCTCAACCCGGCCGCGGGCAACAGCTGCGCCGACGAGGGCGGCCACGGGGTGCCGGGCGGCGTACCCGCGGGGCCCGGCGACGCGGACCGCGGCAGTGCGGCCCACGGCAGCGGAAAGGATTCGCCGGGCATCCTCTCCGGCAACGTCATCCAGCTCCCGGTCCACCTGCCGGTGAACGTCAGCGGCAACACGGTGAGCGTGGTCGGCGCGGGGAACGCCGCCACCGGCAACACGTCCGTCAATGCCTCCGGCGACCACCCTCACCACCCCGTCGCCCCGGCCCCGCAGCGGACCAGTCCGCCCGAGCCGCCCCCCGGACCGCGGGCCGCGGCCTCCCTCGCCCACACCGGCGCCGACGAGACGCTCCCCGCGGCGGTCGCGAGCGCCGGGCTGATCCTGGCCGGCACCGCGCTCCACCGCCGCTTTCGCGGACGGGCGACGCGCTGAGCGGACGCGCCTCGTACGACGGAAGGCCCCGCCGGAGGGAGCCCGGCGGGGCCTCCGCCACCGTGAACCGCGTGCCCGAACCGTGAACCACGTGCCCGACCACCGCACCACCGAGCCCTGTGGTCGGGTGCCCCACTCCACGGCCGTACGCCCGAGACCGCCACGCCGCAGCTCGCCTAGCGCGCCACCGCCGTCAGCAGCACCGTCCCCGAGTCCCCGTAGTCGGGCGACGTCGGGTCGGCATCGATGCGGGTGACCGTCAACTCCCGGGTCAGTGGGGCGAACACCCGTGTGACCGTCCCCGGGTCCACCGGACAGCCGGGCCAGCGGGACGCCGGGCCGATGCGGTAGGTGGGCATGTTCTCCATGAAGGCGGCCACCAGCCACCCGCCCGGGACCACGCAGCGCACAAAGGTGCGGCAGAAGTCGGCGAACTCCGCCAGGTCCTCGGTGGCGCCCTCGGCCACGAAGTGCATCGACGCCAAGTCGTAGCCGCCGGGGGTGAGTTCGCGGACATCGGCGTGGACGACGTGGACGTGTGCCAGCGCCCGGGCCAGGGTGGCGGGCAGGTCGGGGTTCAAACGCCGGCACAGCGCGTGGAACGGCAGCCAGCTGGCCTCCTGCCCGCACACGATCTGCCGCTCCAGATAGGCGACGTTGCCGGCACCCGCCTCGACGGCCTCGATACGGCGGCTCGCGGCGGCCGCGAGGATCAGCGGGTACAGGTTGGGGCCCGCCCCGAACTCGACCGAGCGGGCCAGGGAGTCCGGGGCGAGGCGCCGGTAGAAGGCGGAGTGATGGGCGATGACCGCGGCGTCGGACGGGTGCACGTCGCGGTAGTTCTCCGCGAGGTAGTCCACGACCGGCCAGCTGTCCCAGTCCACGTCGTCGTTGTGTGTCGTCATGCCGTCTCAGCCCTTCGGCTTCAGCGGGAAGCGTGCGGCCGGCCGGGTCAGCGTGCCGTTCGGCCGGTCGATGTCGGTGTCGGAGTTCAGCGCCGTGGGGACAGGCGGCCGGCGTGACATGGATGCCCTCTCCCACAGGAACGCGGCGACCGCGTCCAGGCCGTCGAGGTGGTCCAGCACGCGCACCGTCCAGTGGTGGTTGTCGGCGCGGAGCGCGTCACCGCGCCGGTCGTCGACATCCAGGCCCGCGAGTGCCGTCGCCGGGGACGCCGTAGGGGAGGGGCCGGAGTAGAGGTGGGGCCCCGCGGCCGGCTGCATCAGGTTCACCCACACCGGCAGCGCAAGACCCGCGGCGGACAGCGGACAGGTGGCGAGACGGCCGGCGTCCGCGATGAACGTGAACAGCCCGGCGGTCGGCAGCCAGCAGGGCCGGCGATGGGCGGGCCGACGCACATGCGCGCCGATGAGCACGGCGGCGATACCGGCGAGCCCGATCACCGCCCACGCCGGAGCGCGCACGGCGGGCATCGTCATGCGGACGATCGTGGCGACCGCGACCAGCGCGACATGAGCGGTCATCAGCCGATGTGCGCGCAGCAAGAGCAAGCGCCTCCTCCCGTTGGAGGAGACCGGGCCGGCCACCTGGTCTGCTTGTCCGTAGATCGTAGGCACTACGGCCGGACCGCTGCATCTCGGGCGCGACGGGCCGGCCTCACCCCTCCCCGCGGTGGAAGCGGACGTGCAGAGCGCGCACCTCCTCCACCAGCTCCGGCACCGGCCCGTCCACCACCACACCCGGTGCCACCTCGCCCACCGGCAGTGTCCCCACCGGCGGCGCGGGAACCCCCAACTCGGCCAGCGAGGAGGACAGTTGCTCCGACGAGGCCACATACACGATCCGCCCGAGGCCCGCCCAGGCGTGCGCGGCCGCACACATCGGGCAGTGCTCACCGGACGTGTAGACCGTCGCCGCGGCCCTCTCCTGCCCACAGGAGATCCTGCTCCCCGCCGGCCTGCTCACCGACGAGACCGCCGCACTCCTGCAGGCCCACATCGACCGCATCCAGGCCCGCATCGACTGCCTGGCCCGCAACCGCGACCGGCTCACCGCGTATCTCGCGGCCGTCCGGCCGCACGACGGCTCGTAAACCTGTTGCCGCAGTCGCCTCCTGGTGCTGGAGTGATCACATGGATCATGCTGGGGTGCTCGCCCTCTTCGACCGGGACATGCGCGAAGGCGCCCAGCCGGGCAGCCCCGACGTGCGTGTCGAAAGGGTCGGCCGTGTGGTGCGCCAGGTGGCCTCCGCCCAGGGCTGGAACGCCGTGGTCTGGTCCGACCTGGACGAGACGAGCGCGGACGCGGCGATCGCCGAGCAGATCGCCTACTACTCCGGGCTCGGCCGCGAGTTCGAGTGGAAGCTCTACGGGCACGACCTGCCGGTGGACCTGGGGGAGCGGCTGCGGGCAGCGGGGTTCGAGGCCGAGCCCGAGGAGACGCTGATGATCGCCGAGGTCGCCGGCCTCGACCTCGACGCCGAGCCGCCCGAGGGCATCCGCGTACTGCCGGTCACCGACGCGGCGGGCGTCGACCTCGTGGTCGACGTGCACGAGAAGGCGTTCGGAAAGGACGGCACCCGGATGCGCCACCAGTTGCTGGCCCAGATCACGGGCGAGCCGGACACGATCGTCGCCGTCGTCGCCCTGGCCGGCGACGAGCCGGTGAGCTCCGCCCGTATGGAGCTGGTGCCCGGCACCCGGTTCGCGGGGCTGTGGGGCGGTGGCACCGTCGAGGCCTGGCGCGGGCGCGGCATCTACCGCGCCCTGGTCGCCCATCGCGGCCGCGCCGCCCTCGACCGCGGCTACCGCTACCTCCAGGTCGACGCCTCCAGCCAGAGCCGCCCGATCCTCGAACGGCTCGGCTTCGAGCCGCTGACCACGACGATTCCGCACACGTACACCCCGTAGCGCGGGTCGCTTCCGCGGGGATGTCACATCCGCGGCGACCCGATCCGTCGCATGGTCATGACGACGAACCAGAGCAACCAGAGCATCCTCCTCGCGGGCGCCAGCGGCGTCCTCGGAGGTCACATCATCCGCGCGCTCACCGAGTCCGGCCACAAGGTCACCGGGCTCGGCCGCGGACCGGCCAACGGCGTACGGGCCGACCTCATGGACCGGGACGCCCTGCTGCGCGCCGTCGACGGACAGCACTTCGACACCGTCATCCACGCCGCCACCGCCCTGCACAAGGCGCCCATGCGCCACCGCGACATGCACGCCACGGACGCGCTGCGCATCGACGGCACCAAGCACCTCGTCGAGGCCGCCCGGGCCACCGGCGCCCGCCGCTTCGTCAGCGAGTCGATGGTCTTCGGCTACGGCTACGGGGACTTCGGCACCCACACCCTCACCGAGGACGACCCCTTCGGTCCGCGCGGCACCGACCCGGAACTGGAGCGGCACGTCGAGGGCATGCGCATCAAGGAGCAACTCACCTTCGAGGCGGCCGGGTTGGAGGGCATCGCCCTGAGGTTCGGCCTGTTCTACGGCCCCGGCGGCACCGACGCCGTCCTGCCCATGCTGCGCAAGCGGCAGCTGCCCGCCCCCGACGACCGCGGCAGGGTCCTGCCGTGGATCGACCTCACCGACGCGGCGCGCGCGGTGGCCGCCGCGGTCGAACGCGGCCGCCCCGGACAGGCGTACAACATCACCGACCGCACCCCACTCGGCTTCCGCGCCCATGTCCTGTGCGTGGCCGAGGAGTTCGGCCTGCCGAAGCCGCTGACCGTGCCGCTCTGGCTGACCAGGCCGATGTCCTACGCGCACACGATGTTCACGACGAACATGCGCGTGTCCTCGGCCAAGGCGGAACGGGAGCTGGGCTGGACCCCCGAGTTCCCTTCCTGCCGCGAAGGCATCGCCGCGCTGACGGCGCGACGTTGAAGTCCCAACTGGGGCCGTTCGGACCGGAGTCGAGGGCCGAACGGCCCCGCCTCACGATCCGCCCCCACTGGCAGCCTCAGCAGTGGAAACACCACCTGGGGGACAGCCTCCCGCAGCGCCCGACTCTCCCGCTGACGGCGCTCGGTCGAGGCAGCGGGCCCGCCGACTGCCGAGGGGAGCCGCGTCGGCGGGCCTGGCTACCAGGCCCGGGCGAGGCGCCCACGAGCCACGCCCAGGCCGACGCGGTCAGTACACCGGCGCTCCGGCCGCCGTCAGCGGCGTGCCCGTGTCCGGTCCAGCGCGGCGACGCCGAGTGCGGCGAGGCCGATCTGGATGAGCCACTCGATCCAGTCGATGCCCTTGGTGTCGGCGACGCCGAAGGCATTGGCGATCGCCGCGCCGAGCAGCGCGGCCACGATGCCGACGAGAATCGTCAGCAGAATCCCGATGTGCTGGCGGCCCGGAACGACCAGCCGGCCCAGCACACCGATGATGATCCCGATGAGGATGGCACTGATGATGCCTGAGATCTCCATCTCCGCCCCTCTTTGTCAAGGCCCCCGCAGTATGCGGATGCCCTCTGCGGGGAGGGACAGTCCGTTCCGCTTCGGTCAAGAGGGTCCGGTGACAGCTGTTCAGCTCCTGTTCTGCCATGTACCGTTCAACCGTTCGGTAGCACGGCTAGCGTGCGACCGGATGTCTACGCGCGCAGATGCCCTTTGTCTACGCGTGTAGGGCCGCATCCCGCACGGCTTTCGTCCCCAACCCCTCACGGAGGTACGCCGGATGCTCACTCGTTCCAGACCCCGCCACAGACTCGCTACGGCCCTCGCCGCCCTCGGTCTGCTCGCCACGGGCGCCGCTCTCCAGACCACGGTCGGTGCCACCCACGCCCACGCGGCCACCACCCACCGCATCCTGTTCGACGACGGCCACGCCGAAGAGGCAGGCAACGCCGACTGGATCATCTCCACCAGCAAGCCCGACCCGCTGGCCCAGGACTCGTCCCCGTCCGCCGAGACCGACTGGACGGGCGCGCTGTCCTCGTGGGGCGTCGACCTGCAGAAGACCGGCAGCTACAGCCTCAAGACCGCCACCAGCGCCCTCACTTACGGCGGTTCGTCCACGACCGACCTGTCGAACTTCGACACCCTGGTCCTGCCGGAGCCCAACACCCTGTTCACCACCGCCGAGAAGACGGCGATCATGAACTTCGTCAACAACGGCGGCGGTCTGTTCATGATCTCCGACCACACGGGCGCCGACCGCAACAACGACGGCGAGGACGCGGTCGAGATCCTCAACGACCTGATGACCAACAACAGCGTCGACTCGACCGACCCGTTCGGGTTCTCGATCGACTCGCTGAGCATCAGCTCCGACTACCCGTCGGCCATCAGCGACAGCAGCGACCCGGTCCTGCACGGCTCCTTCGGTACCGTCACCAAGAGCCTGATCGCGAGCGGCACCACCGCCACCCTCAAGCCCTCGGACAACTCGAACGTCAAGGGCCTGCTCTACCGCACGGGTTACTCCGGCAACACCGGCGCCTTCTTCCTGACCAGCACCTTCGGCAGCGGCCGCGTTGCCTTCTGGGGCGACAGCTCGCCCATCGACGACGGTACCGGCCAGTCCGGCAACACCCTCTACGACGGCTGGAACGACTCCGGCGCCACCAACGCCGCCCTCGCCCTCAACGCCACCGAGTGGCTGGCCGGCGCGAGCGGCAGCAGCGGTGGGGGTGGCGGCGGCTCCGGCACCTGCACCGCCGCCCAGCTGCTCGGCAACAACGGCTTCGAGTCGGGCAACACCACCTGGAGCGCCACCAGCGGCGTCATCACCAACTCCAGCAGCGAGTCGGCCCGTACGGGCTCGTACTACGCCTGGCTGGACGGCTACGGCTCCGCCACCACCGACACGCTCTCCCAGTCGGTGACCATCCCGTCCGACTGCACCACCGCCGCGCTCAGCTTCTATCTGCACATCGACACGGCGGAGACCAGCACCAGCACGGCGTACGACACGCTCAAGGTCCAGGTCCTCAACAGCTCCGGGACCGTCCTGGGCACCCTGGCGACCTACTCCAACCTGAACGCCGCCAGCGGCTACACCCAGCGCAGCTTCAGCCTGGCGAGCTACGCGGGGCAGACGGTCACCCTCAAGTTCACCGGTACCGAGGGCTCCACCCTGCAGACGTCCTTCGTCATCGACGACACGGCGCTCAACGTCAGCTGACGTCCGTGGGGCCCGGCCGCACCGGGCCCCACGGGGTCACCCCGCCGGAACCGTCAGCTCCCGGGTGTTCCAGCCGGAGACCCTGATGTGCGGCGCGTCGCCGTGCAGATCCGAGGTCCGGCAGGTGGCGGTCAGCGTCACCGACTCACCCGGCCACAGGCTCACTTCGTCGTCCGACCACTGAACCGGCAGCACCGGCTGTCCCTTGGCGTCCACGAGGTGTACGTCGGTCAGCAGCGACGGCGTCTTCCCGCTTCCCGTGTTGCGCAGGGTCACCGTGGTGGTGGACGTGCTGCCCGCGGACACCGTCGACGCCGTTGCCGACACGGGGACCTGGGCCATCGAGGAGAGTCCCTTCAGGTCGGCGTAGCTGGTCGTCGGTGTGTAATACCAGTCGGTGTTGGCCCAGTCGAGGGTGTCCGGCTTGGTGGAGAGCCAGTAGACGTTCCGGCTGACCTCCTTGCCGGAGGCGTCGGTCAGCGTCAGACGGGCCAGATACGTCGTCGACAGCCCGCTCACCGACGCGGGCAGCGTGAGCGCGGTGGTGTGCGCACCGTCGCCGTCCACCTTGAGGCCCGTGACGGTCTTGTCGTACTTCTGGGTGCCGTCGGGATTGAACAGGGTCGCCCGGGCCGTCAGTCCCGAGGCCGCCGTAGGCCGGCTGTCGAGGACGTCCACCGAGCGGTCGTCGTAGGAGTACTGGATGTGCAGCGGTTCATTGGCTTTCTTCGCCCCGAAGTAGGCGCCGCCCTGGTCGAGGTAACGGTCCATCAGCTGCCAGTGCAGCGAGGTCCAGCCGCTGTTGAACATCCAGTAGACGACGCCGGTCGACGGCTTCGAGGAGTCGGTGGCGCCCCGCCCGTACGCCTCGAACTGGGCGCGGACGTTCTCGTACTGGGCGAGCTGGGCCTTCCTGACGTAGTCGGTCAGGCTCGTCGGGGCGCCGTAGCGGCCGGTGAGGGCGTTGTCGTAGAGCTTGAGCGTGCCGAAGGTCGACGACGGGGAGCGGTGGTACTGCTTGGCGTTCGGGTTCTGCCAGAGCGTGTCCAGCTCGGCCGGCGTCATCATGCGGCGCAGGGTGTCGAGCGTGGGGATGTCGGGTCCCGCGCTGGTCTCGGAGTTGAAGCCGGTGGCGCCGCCCTCGCGCTTGGCGTACCAGTAGTCCGGCGGGATCCAGTCGTACGGGCCGGTCATCTTCATGCCCGAACTGCCCAGCTGCGGCGAGGAGTTGTCGGAGGCGGCGGCGACCACCGGGTTCGGCCAGTCGGCCGACTTCAGGGCGTCGAGGTAGTTCTTCTCGATCGTCGCGTCCGGCGCGAAGTCGCTGCCGATCAGGAAGGAGATCACGCTCGGGTGGTCGCGCAGCCGGGCGGCCTCGGCGGCCATCGACGCCTTGGCGACCGGATAGTCGGCGGCGGTCCACTTCTCGCCGGACTCGTCGCCGTTGACCTGGCCCTCCCACTTGTCGCAGCACTCCCAGCCGGGCAGCGTGAGGACGCCGTAGCGGTCGGCCAGGTCGAAGAACTCGTCCGGTTCCAGATGGCCTTCCAGGCGGATGGTGTTCAGGCCGAGGTCGAGGGCGTACTTCAGACGGTCCTCGACATAGGTGCGGTCCCAGCGCAGGAACTCGTCCGGCGACCAACCACCGCCCTTGATCAGCAACTTGCGGCCGTTGACGCGGTACTGCCGGGCGCCGTCGGAGTTCAGCGGCGCCTGGACGTCGCGGATGCCGAAGGTCTCGTGCGCGGTGTCCGAGGGGGTGCCGGAGACGGAGGCGGTGAGGTTCAGGTCGTACAGGGGCTGGCCGCCCATGCCCGCCGGCCACCACACCCTGGGCGACGTGAGGTGCAGGCCCGGCGTGTCGGACGGGGTGAAGGTGACGGTCTTGGTCTCGTGCGCGGCCAGGGTGACGGTCTTCTGGAACGCCGTCGCGCCGATGCCGCCGGAGACGGCCGTCGTCACCGGTGTGTCGGAGTCGTTGCGCGCCTGCGCCCTGACCGTCAGGTCGGCGGACGTGAGCGACGGCACGTCCAGCTTGGTCATCACGTGAGCGTCGCGCAGGGCGACCGGTCCGCCGCGGCGTACCAGGACGTCCCGCACGATGCCCATGTTCTCGTCGGGCGGTGGCTGGAGCCAGTCGATCCAGCCCATGGTGAGGTTCTTGTTCGGGTCGTTGGGCTGGATGCGGAAGGCGACCGTGTTCGTGCCGGAGCGCACGAGCGAGGTCACGTCCAGTTCGTGGTCGGTGTACGCGCCGGTGATGTCCTTGGTGGTGGCGATCTGCTTGCCGTTGACGTAGACGTCGGCCGCCGAGATCACGCCGCTGAAGTCGAGGTAGGTGCGCTCGGCGGTGTCGGCGACCGTGAAGTCGGAGCGGTACCACCAGGGGACCTGGAAGTCGGCCTTCGGGATCTTCTTCTGGTTGGTCGAGTAGAAGGGGTCCGCGTACACGCCGTCGGCGAGCAGGGCGGCCAGAACGGTGGAGCGCGGGCCGGCCGGGTACCAGCCGGTCGCCGGGTATCCGGGGGAGGAGATGTCGGACGCGGTGTCGGACACCTTGGCCGTCGACTGGATGGTGTAGCCGGACAGGGCGATCGCGCTGCCCGGCGCGGAGGAGACACGGGTCGGTCGGCCGGGTGGGCCGGCCCGATGGTGGTGGGGCCCGGCCCAGGCGCTGGTCGTCAGGGAACCCAACAGACCCAGGACTACGGCGGCCGTGGCGAGACGGTGTCTGTTCACGGAGTCTCCAGCCCCTTCGTAAAGTTAGGAAACTTTACTAACTTCGGTCACGCTAGGACGCCGAGCAGGCCGTGTCAATCACCGCGCCGCGGGCGGGACTTGTTCAGGAAGCTGCCGATCGGCGCTCGAACACCACGTCCCGCGCGGTGCCGAGAGCCGTGGCGACCGCGCCCAGCAGGACCGCGTCCTCGCCCAGTCGGCTGGGCGCGACCTTCGGCCGCAGCGGCGTCAGTGCCCGCAGGTTGTCGCGCACCGGCTTCAGCAGCAGGTCCACGCTGTGGCCGACCCCGCCGCCGAGGACCACCAGATCCGGGTCGAGCACGGCCGCGGCTGCGGCCACCGTGTGCGCGATCCGCTCGCCCTCCAGCTGAACCGCCTTGACCGCGGCGTCGTTTCCCTGCCGGGCCGCGTCGAACACGGCCTTCGCGGTGAGCTGCCCGCTCATGCCGAACCGGCGCGCCGCCTCCACCACGGCCACCCCCGACACCGCGTCCTCCAGCCGCTTCGGCTTCTGCTGTCCCGGCCACGGCAGGAACCCGATCTCGCCCGCCAGACCGTGCGCCCCGGTGAACAGCCGCCCGTCGCTCACCACACCCATACCGAGACCGGTGCCGATCAGGATGTACGCGAACAGCCGGCTCCCCGCCCCGACCCCGTACGTGTACTCGCCGAGCGCGGCCAGATTGGCGTCGTTGTGCACCTCCAGGGGGACGCCCAGCTCCGCCCGCATCCGGTCGAAGAGCCCGGCGCGCCCCCAGCCCGGCAGATGCATCGCGTACCGGACCCGGCGCTGCTGCTCGTCGTACACGCCGGGCGTGCCCACCACCGCGTGCACCACCTCGTCCGGCGCCACCCCCGAACCGGCCACCACCTGCCGGGCCGTCGCCACCACCAGGTCGGCCATCGCGCCCGAGCTGCGGGCCCGGTTGCGTACATCGGACCGGGCGACGACGGAGCCGTCCAGGTCGGCCACCGCGACCCGCAGCCAGCCGCGGCCGACGTCGATGCCCAGGGCGTAACCGGCCGCCGGGTCCGGTGCGTACAGGACCGCCGTACGGCCGCGCTCGGGGGCGAGGGTGCCGACCTCATGGACGAGGCCGGCCGACGCCAGCGCGGCGAGGGCGCTGGAGACCGTCGGCTTGGACAGGCCGGTGTCGCGGGCCAGTTGGGCGCGCGAGGCGGGGCCGGTGGAGCGCAGCCGGTCCAGGAGCAGCCGCTCGTTGGTGGAGCGCAGCCGCTGCCGGTTCCAGGGCTGTTCCTGTTGTGTTACGACGTCACCGGCGGCCATCGCACCATTCTCGCCCACGCGGAATCCCCTCTTGACGCATCAAGTAAGGCTCCTTAACTTTATCGGCCAGTCAGCCACCGGATACCGGCCCGCACGCGCCGTACCTCATCCCTCTCGCATCGCACCCACCGTCAGGAGCCCCCATGTCCGGTAGCCCGCCACCCAGTGGTGGCTTCGTCCGCCGTGTCGGCCTGTTCCAGGCCACGGCCATCAACATGAGCCAGATGTGCGGCATCGGCCCGTTCGTCACGATCCCGCTGATGGTCGCCGCCTTCGGCGGACCGCAGGCCGTGATCGGCTTCGTCGCGGGGGCGATCCTCGCGCTCGCCGACGGGCTGGTGTGGGCCGAGCTCGGCGCCGCGATGCCCGGCTCCGGCGGCAGTTACGTCTATCTGCGCCAGGCCTTCCAGTACCGCACCGGCCGGCTGATGCCGTTCCTGTTCGTCTGGACGGCGATGCTCTTCATCCCGCTGATCATGTCGACCGGTGTGGTCGGCTTCGTCCAGTACCTCGGCTACCTCGCCCCCGACCTGGGGCAGACCTCCGGCGACCTGATCGGCCTGGGGGTCATCGCGCTGGTGATCGTCCTGCTGTGGCGGGGCATCGAGCACATCGCCCGGATCACGACCGTGATGTGGGCGGTCATGATCGCCTCGGTGTTCCTGGTCATCCTGGCCGCCGCGACCGACTTCAGCGGCCACCTCGCCTTCACCTACCCGGCGCACGCCTTCGACCTGGGCAGCAGCGGCTTCTGGCTGGGCTTCGCGGGCGGCCTGACCATCGGCATCTACGACTACCTCGGCTACAACACCACGGCCTACATGGGCGCGGAGATCAAGGATCCGGGCCGCAACCTGCCCCGCTCGATCGTCTACTCGATCCTCGGCATCATGGCGATCTACCTGCTGCTGCAGATCGGCACCCTCGGCGTCATCGACTGGCACCGCATGATCGACCCTAAGGACATCGCCTCCACCTCGGTGGCCTCGGCGGTGCTGGAGAAGACATGGGGCAAGGGCGCCGCCGACACCGTCACCGTCCTGATCCTGATCACGGCCTTCGCCTCGGTCTTCACCGGCCTGCTCGGCGGCTCGCGCGTCCCGTACGACGCGGCCCGTGAACGGGTCTTCTTCCGCCCCTACGCCAAGCTGCACCCCAAGCACCGCTTCCCGATGCTGGGCCTGGCGACCATGGGGGTGATCACCGCGATCGGCTTCCTGATCGGCCGGCACACCGATCTGGCGACCCTGATCCAGCTCCTCACCACGGTGATGGTGATCGTCCAGGCGCTGGCCCAGATCCTGGCGCTGAGCGTCCTGCGCAAACGCCAGCCGACGCTGAACCGCCCGTACCGGATGTGGCTCTACCCGGTGCCGAGCATCGTCGCCTTCGTCGGCTGGTGCGTGATCTACGGCTACGCGGACAAGAACTCCCCGGGCCGTCACCCCATCGAGTGGTCGCTGGCCTGGCTCGCCCTCGGCTGTGTCGCGTACGTGCTGTGGGCCCGCTTCGAGAAGGTGTGGCCATTCGGCCCGAAGGAGATCACGGAGGAGTACCTGACACCCGAACCGGCGAACCCGGAGCCGGCCGGCGCCTGAGGGAAAAGGGTTCGCCCCGACTGCCGTACCTGCGCTGGGTTCTCGTCATCCATGAAGCCTCTCCGGCCGGACGGATGTCCGCCCGGAGAGGCTTTTCTCATGCCCGAGACCGATCGACGCACCGCAGGAGAGCCCCCGTGCCCGACATGTCCGTCCGCCTCGCGACCGCCGAAGACCGCCCGACCGTGGAGCGGCTGTGGCTGATGTTCCGTCACGACCTGTCGGGGTTCCTGGGCGTACTGCCCCATCCCGACGGGACGTTCCGCAGCGACCGGGTCGCCGAGGCCTTCACGGAGGCGGACCGCGAGCCGTACCTGTTCGTCCGTGACGGACGTCCCCTCGGCTTCGCGTTCGTCCGCGGCCTCACCGGTCCGACACGCGTACTGAACAGCTTCTTCGTGGTACGCGGCGCGCGGCGCGAGGGCATCGGCGTCCGGGCGGTTCGCGAGGTCGTCGAGCGTCACCCCGGCCCGTGGGAGGTCGCCTTCCAGTACGACAACGAGCCCGCGGTCCGCTTCTGGCGCCACGCCGCCGCCGAACTCGCCCCGGACGCCTGGTCGGAGGAGACGCGACCGGTACCGAACCGGCCCGACCTCCCGCCGGACGCCTGGATCTCGTTCCGTGTCACCCCTGCGCCGAGGCCGGCTCGCCGGGCTGACCGAGCCGTCCGGGGACGGCCGCCCGGTGGTGGCGGGATTGACATGCAGGTAATTACCTGCATAACGTTGAGTGTGCGAGCAGAGAGCGAATCCGGGATGGACAAGGTCTTCAAGGCGCTGGCCGACGAGACGCGCAGACGGCTGCTCGACCGGCTGCACGAGCACAACGGGCAGACGCTGGGCGAGCTGTGCGCGCGCATCGAGATGACGCGCCAGTCGGTGACCCAGCATCTGGCCGTCCTGGAGGCCGCCAACCTGGTCGCCACGGTGCGGCGGGGGCGGGAGAAGCTGCACTACCTCAATCCGGTACCGCTCCACGAGATTCAGGAGCGGTGGATCGACAAGTTCGAGCGCCCGCGCCTGAGCGCGCTGAGCGCCGTGAGACGACGAGCCGAGGAAGCCATGACCGACAAGCCCACCTTCGTGTACGTCACCTACATCAGCAGCACCCCCGAGAAGGTCTGGGACGCCCTCACGGACGCGGACCTGACCGCCGCCTACTGGGGCCACAGCAATGTCTCGGACTGGCGGCAGGGCTCACGCTGGGAGCACGTCCGCACGGACGGCTCCGGCATCGCCGACGTCGTCGGCACCGTGGTGGAGAGCGAGCGCCCGACCCGCCTGGTCACCACCTGGGTCGATCCGGCGAAGGAAGGGCAGGAGGACACATACTCCAAGGTCACCTTCGAGATCACCCCGCACGAGGACATCGTCCGTCTCACCGTCACCCACGAGGACCTCTGGGACGAGGGCGCCCTGCACGACGTCTCGGGCGGCTGGCCGGCGGTGCTGTCCAACCTCAAGTCGCTCCTGGAGACCGGCAGCCCGCTGCCGCAGTCACCCTGGCTGGTCCCCGGGCGATGACGGCGAACGGCCGGTCCACGCGCGCGTGGACCGGCCGGGGTGTGTTCCTTTCGCAGGGAGTTCCTACGGCGTCGGGGCGCTCCTCGCTGCCGTACCGGCGCACATCGCGCCCAGGATCACGGCCAGGGCGCCGATGATGATGTTGTTCAGCGCGACTCCGGCGTCGGGGCTGCTGCCCACGACCCAGGGCGCGATGATCATCCAGACGCCTATCGCGCAGAAGGCCCAGCTGAGGCCGTACATGCGCTCGGGAGCCCGGGTGAACCCGAGAGCCAGCAGACCGATCGCGATACCGACGATCAGGTTGTGCGTCACCAGCGGGGGCTGGCTTGTCGTGTAGTGGAGTATCCACGGGGATGCGGCGCAGTACAGACCGAGCAGGAACACCGGTCCGTCCACGAGCGCCACATCGCGACCGCCGAGCATACGGGCGTAGCGTGCCCGCATCTCGGAAACATCAGGGTGGCTCGTTATGTCACCTCTGGTGGGCGAGACGTTCGCCATGACTCGTCTCCTTCGACTCGCAGGCCCGACCGCGTCCGTGCGGTGTGCGGTAAGCGCCGCGTGGGTACATTCTGCGCTTATTTCGCCTTTATGTGTAGAGGTCAGAGGGGTCGATGGGCGAGCGGGCAGCTCAGTAGCGCCCTCGGGCGCGTTGGAAGCGGGCGAGGCCGTCGGAGAGGTCGACGATCGGGTCCGGGTAGTCGCCGAGGGCGGCCCGGTCGAGCCCCGCGAGCTTCCAGGGCTCGTGCACCGCGGGCCCCTCGATCCCGCCGAGTTCGGGCACCCAGCGCCGTACGTACATGCCGTCGGGGTCGTACCGCTTCGCCTGTGTCACGGGGTTGAGCACCCGGTTGGGGCGCGTGTCGGTGCCGGTGCCCGCCGTCCACTGCCAGTTGAGCTGGTTGTCGGCGACGTCGCCGTCGACCAGGAGGTCGAGGAAGTGCCGGGCGCCGACGCGCCAGTCGACGTAGAGGGTCTTGGTCAGGAAGCTCGCGGTCAGCAGCCGCCCCCGGTTGTGCATCCAGCCCTCGTGGCGCAGTTGGCGCATCGCCGCGTCGATCAGCGGATAGCCGGTACGGCCGTCCCGCCATGCCTCGATGTCCTTACGTGCCTCGTTGTCGGTGCGCCAACTGTCGTGTCTCGTACGGTAGTCGGCGGTGGCGGCCGCCGGCCGGGCGGCCAGGACCTGCCGGTGGAAGTCCCGCCAGGCGAGCTGCCGTACGAACGCCTCGGCGCCCGGCCCGCCCACCTTGCGCGCCCGGTGGACGAGTTCGACGGGGGAGAGCGTGCCGAAGTGCAGGTGCGGGGAGAGCCGGGAGGTGGCGTCGCCCGCCAGGTCGTCGTGGCGGTCCTCGTACGAGGTGATGCCGCCGCGCAGCCAGGAGGCCAGGCGTCTGCGGCCCTCCGCCTCCCCGCCGGCCACCAGACCCGGCGACAGGCCGGTGAGGCCGGTGCGGGAGGGCAGGTCCTCGCAACCGACGCCCTCCGGAACTCTCACGGTGCGTGGCGCTGCCAGCGGGGTGCGCAGCCGCTGCCCGCACCAGTGCCGGAAGTACGGCGTGAAGACCGCGAAGTGGTCCGAGGAGGCTGGCGTCACCGCACCCGGTGCGACGGCCGTCGTCACCGTGTCGTGGACGTGCAGGCGGCGCCCCTCGGCCTCCAGCGCGCGCCGCAGCCGGCGCTCGCGCGACTGCGCGTACGCGCTCACGTCGGCCGCCATGTGCACCTCGTCGGCGCCGGTCTCCGCGGCCACCTCGCACACCTGGTCGACGACGTCGCCGGAGCGGACCACGAGCCGGCCGCCGCGTTCGCGCAGGCCCGCGTCGAGGTCACGCAGACAGTCGGCGAGGAAGGCCAGCCGGTTGGGCACGGCGAAACCCGCGTCCGTCACGCCCTGGTCGCGAACGAACAGGGGGACCACCTCATGGGACCCGCTAGCGGCCCGCAGTGCTGGATGGTCGTGCAGGCGCAGGTCGGATGTGAACAGGGCCACGGAGACGTTCATGAGCCGATCCTGGGCCCTTCGCACGGCGCGGGCGCTGCTCGACACTCGGTCGCGACCAGGTCCGGCCGGGCACACATGTCCGCGGCGATCGCGGGCAGGTGAACAGGACAGGTCGTTGTGGGAACCGGAACCGGAGGTGTCTGCCGCGATGGGTGCGAAGGTGTTGGAGCGGTTTCCTGCGGGAGCTCCGCGCGGATCGTGGCCGGCGGAGGAGTACGCGGCCAAGCGCCGCGCCGAAGGACAGCCCGCGACAGTGATCATGGACCTGAAGTCGGACGCCTTTCTCGTGGTGGTCCCGGCGGGCGACGACGACTGACCGGGCCGGCCTCACGGCAGCGTGCCGCCCAGCTCGCGCGCCCTGCGCAGGAACACCTCGTAGAGGTCCTGCGCCGCCCGCGGCACCGACTCGGCCCTGCGCCGCCGGAGCATCAGCAGCACCCGGGTCGACTCGGCGTCCGCGATCGGCCGGCAGGTGATCGTGCCCTGCCGCTCCAACGGGTCCCCGATGACGCTGAAGTCCGGGAGTACCGTTGCCCCGAGCCCCTCGGCGACCATCAGCTTGCCCATCTCGGCGCCGTCCGTGGAGTACGAGAACGCGGCGTCGCGGCCACGCAGCAGGCGGTGGACGTAGCGGTGCATGACGTATCCGGTGCGCATCGCGATGACGGGCTGGGACAGCAGGTCGTCCACCGTCACGGCGGTCAGCGCGGCGAGCGGGCTGTCGGGGCGTACGCACACCACCGGCCGTCCGCGCAGCAGTTCCGTGGACTCGAAGCCGGCCGGCAGGTCGTCGCCGTCCAGATGGTTGACCAGACCGAGGTCGAAACCGCCCTCCGACAGGGCCCGGTGAATCTCCGTCTGCTGCGCGGCGACCACCTCGACCTGGGTGAGCGGGTGCGCGGTGCGGAAGTCGCGGACCACCGGAATGAGCAGCGGGACGGTCGCCGCGTTCACCGTGCCGACGCGCACCATACGGCTGATGCGGTGCTTCTCTCCCGCCGCCGAGCGCAGCCGGTCCACCGCGTCCAGCACATTGATGATGTGCGGCAGCAGCTCCCGGCCCTCCGCGCTCATCGTCGCCCCGGACCGCTTGCGCTCCAGGAGGTCGACGCCCAGCTCCCGCTCCAGATTGCGCACGGTCTCGCTCAACGCGGGCTGGGACAGGCGCAGTTCCTCCGCGGCCCGGCGCAGCGAGCCGAGCCGGGTCACGGCCGCGATGTATTCCAGTTGTTCTGTCCGCACGATCAGCAGAATGCGTCGGATTTTCCACGGGGTTCAAGGGTTTCCCTGTCACACGTTCGTGAAATTCAATGGTCCGCGATACGAGACCGGTCGGGTCTTCCTTGACGCTTCTCCCTGACGGCTGCCACGATCGAGGGCATGAAGATGCGACTGGACCTCACGCGGCGACGCCATGTCGACCTCGCGCGCGTCTCCAGCGCCTCCTGTTGCCCCGCGGCCTGATCAACTCTCCGCGATCCGCCGCGTTTTCCCTTTTCTCAGCCTGAATTCCCCGCTTCCGCACACCACTTGAACGCGGCCGCGCACCCTGTGAATTCGGCGTGCCCAAAAAGATTCCGCAACAGGAGTTCCGCATGTCCGCAGCGCCCCTGAAATTCGCCTACTGGGTTCCCAACGTCAGCGGGGGACTCGTCACCAGCAAGATCGAGCAGCGCACCGACTGGGGATACGAGTACAACCGCGACCTCGCCGTCCTCGCCGAGAACAACGGCTTCGACTACGCCCTCAGCCAGGTCCGCTACATGGCCAGCTACGGCGCCGAGTACCAGCACGAGTCCACCAGCTTCAGCCTCGCCCTCCTCCTGGCCACCCAGCGCCTGAAGGTCATCGCCGCCGTCCACCCGGGCCTGTGGCACCCCGGCGTCCTCGCCAAGCTCGGCGCCACCGCCGACCATCTCTCGAACGGCCGCTTCGCGGTGAACGTCGTGTCCGGTTGGTTCAAGGGCGAGTTCACCGCCCTCGGCGAGCCCTGGCTGGAGCACGACGAGCGCTACCGCCGCTCCGAGGAGTTCATCCGCGCCCTGCGCCAGATCTGGACCGAGGACCACACCGAACTCGCCGGTGACTTCTACCGGTTGCGCGACTTCTCCCTCAAGCCCAAGCCCCTGAACACCCCCGAGCGCCCCCACCCGGAGATCTTCCAGGGCGGCAACTCCACCGCCGCGCGCGCCATGGCCGGGCGGGTCTCCGACTGGTACTTCTCCAACGGCAAGGACTTCGACGGAGTCATCGAGCAGATCGACGACGTCCGCAAGTCCGCCGCGGAAGTCGGCCGTACGGCACCCAAGTTCGGCCTCAACGGCTTCCTCATCGCCCGTGACACCGAAGCCGAGGCCCGCGAGACGCTCCGTGAGATCGTCGCCAAGGCCGACACCGAGGCCGTCGAGGGCTTCGGGGCCGCGGTGAAGCAGGCCGGGCAGTCGACGGGTGACAAAAAGGGCATGTGGCAGGACTCCTCGTTCGAGGACCTGGTCCAGTACAACGACGGCTTCCGTACGGGGCTCATCGGCACCCCGGAACAGATCGCGGAGCGCATCGTCGCCTACAAGAAGCTCGGCGTCGACCTCCTGCTCCTCGGCTTCCTCCACTACCACGAGGAGGTCGAGTACTTCGGCAAGCGTGTGCTCCCGCTCGTCCGTGAACTGGAGGCCCGACTCCCGGACACAGAGCCCGAGTCCGTCCCCGTCCACGCCTGAGCGCCCGCACCACGAAGGAGGCCGTACGACATGAGCACCGCCACGCCCACCGACTGGACCACCCGCCCCGCCCCGCAGACCGCGCAGGACTGGATCGCCCGTGCCGCCGAGGTCGCCGCGGTCCTCGCCACCGACGCCGCCGAGCGCGACCGCGCCGGCGCCACCCCGTACGCCGAGGTCCGGCTCCTCAAGGACGCCGGCCTGGTCACCCTGCTCGGTCCCACGGAGCACGGCGGCGCAGGCCAGGACTGGCCCACCGCCTACCAAGTCGTCCGCGAGGTCGCCAAGGCCGACGGCTCGATCGGCCAGCTCCTCGGCTACCACTACCTGTGGTTCTGGGCCGCCCGTCTGGTCGGCACCCGCGAGCAGTGGGAGCAGGTGGAGGCCGAGGCCGGCCGCAACCGGTGGTTCTTCGGCGGGGCCGTCAACCCCCGCGACAAGGACGTGGTCGTCACCGAGGACGGCGACGACCTGGTCTTCACCGGCCGCAAGTCCTTCTCCACCGGCAGCAAGGTCTCCGACGTCACCGTCCTCGAAGGCGTCCTGGAGGGCACTGACCAGCACGTCTTCGCGATCGTGCCCTCCGACAGCGAGGGCCTGACCTTCCACGACGACTGGGACAACATCGGCCAGCGCCTCACCGAGAGCGGCGGTGTCACCCTCGACGGGGTGCGCACCCCGTGGTCGTCGGCGGCCGGCTACGTCGACAAGGTCTTCCAGCCGCGCGTCTACAACACCCTCAACGTCCCCACCATCCAACTGGTCTTCGTCAACTTCTACCTGGGCATCGCGGGCGGAGCCCTGGAGACCGCGGCCACCTACACCCGCACCAGGGCACGGTCCTGGCTGCACGGCGGTCACGAGCGCGCGGTCGACGAGCCGTATGTCATCGACATCTACGGCGACCTCACCGCCAAGCTCTGGGCGGCCGAGGCCCTCGCCGACGCCGTCGCCGAAGAGGGCCAGAAGCTGCACGACGACCCGGACGCGGTCACCCCGGAGGCCCGCGGCGCCTTCGAGGTCCGGGTCGCGGCGGTCAAGGCCCGCGCCACCGACGTCGCCCTGGAGATCGCGGGCAAGATCTTCGAGGTCACCGGCGCCCGCTCCACCGCCACCGGCGAGGGACTCGACCGGTTCTGGCGCAACGTCCGCACCCACACCCTGCACGACCCCGTCGCCTACAAGCGGCGCGAGGTCGGCCGTTGGGTCCTCGAGGGCGAACTGCCCGAACCCACCTGGTACTCCTGACCGCTTCCCCGGGGGCGCCCGCCGCGCGCGGGCGCCCCGCCTCCTCGACAGAGGACGCATCCCCGAAAGAGGACCCATGGCCACCGTCCTGTCCGTCTCCGGCAGCCCCTCCGCCTCCTCCCGCACCAACCGCCTGCTGCGCCACCTGGACCAGCGGCTGATCGCACAGGGGCATCAGGTGATCCCGCTCGACGTGCGCACCCTTCCGGCTGAGGCCCTGCTCGGCGCGGACTTCAAACACCCCGCGATCGTCGCGGCCACCGAGCTGTTCGCGCAGGTCGACGGAGTCGTGGTCGGCACGCCCGTCTACAAGGCCTCGTACTCCGGTGTCCTCAAGGCGTTGCTCGACCTGCTCCCGCAGTACGCCCTGACCGGGAAGACCGTGCTCCCGCTGGCCACCGGCGGCTCCACCGCGCATGTGCTGGCCATCGACTACGCCCTGCGCCCGGTCCTCAGCTCCATGGGCGCGGCCCATGTCGTGCAGGGCTGGTTCACGCTCGACAAGGACATCACCGTGCATGAGGACGGCTCGCTGACGGTCGCGCCGGGCGCCACCGAGGCGCTCGGCCAGGTGGTCGACCGGTTCTCGACGGCCCTGGGCCGCACCCCGCTCCTGGCGGCGGCGAGCTGAGCGCCATGGCCGCCCACATCATCGCCGACGACGCCGAGGCCCTGGCCGTCGCGGCAGCGCTGGCCGAGGAGTTCCGGGCCGGTGCCGCCACGCGGGACGCCGAACGCAGGCTTCCCCGCGAGGAGTTGGACCGGCTCTCCGCCTCCGGACTGCTCGCCGTCACCGTCCCCGCCGAGCACGGCGGCGCGGACGTCACCGCGACGACCCTCGCGGAGATCTTCCGGCTGCTCGCCTCGGCCGACGGCAGCCTCGCCCAGATCCCGCAGAGCCACTTCGCCTACGTGAATGTGATCAGCCGTCAGGGAACCGAGGAGCAGCGGAAGTTCTTCTTCGCGGAGCTGCTGGCGGGGCGCCGCTTGGGGAACGCCCAGTCCGAGGCGGGCACCAAGCACGTCCAGGACATCCGCACCCGGCTGGAGCCGCAGGCCGACGGCTCGTACCTGCTCACCGGCGTCAAGCACTACTCCACCGGCGCGCTGTTCGCCGACTGGATCCCCGTGGCGGCCCGCGCCGAGGAGGACAACCTCCATGTCGCCTACGTCCCCCGTGACGCCGCCGGCCTGACGGTGGTCGACGACTGGGACGGCATGGGGCAGCGTACGACCGCCAGTGGCACCGTCCGCCTGGAGGGCGTCGAGGTGCCCGCCGACCGGGTGTTTCCGCACCACCTCACCTTCCAGGGGCCTCAACTTCACGGCGCCGTCGCGCAGTTGCTGCACGCGGCGATCGATGCCGGGATAGCCGGGGGAGCGCTCGAAGAAGCGGTTCGGTTCGTGCGGACGAAGAGCCGGCCGTGGTTCGAGAGCGGGGCCGAGACCGCCGCGGAGGACCCGCTGCTGATCCAGCGGTTCGGTGAACTCGCCCTCCAGGTACGGGCGTCGGAGGCGCTGCTCCGCGACGCGGCTCGCGCCGTCGACGTGGCCCGCGCCGATCTCACCGACGACACGGCGGCCGAGGCGTCCATCGCGGTCGCCGCGGCGAAGGTGCGGGCCGCGCAGGCCGCTGTCGAGGTGGCGGGTGCGCTCTTCGAGGTGTCCGGCACCCGCTCCGCCCTCAACTCCCTCAATCTGCACCGGCATTGGCGAGACGCGCGCACCCACACCCTGCACGACCCGACCCGCTGGAAGATCCAGCACATCGGCCGGTATGTGCTGAATGGCACCCGGCCACCCCGTCACGGCCTGCTCTGAAGGAGAACGCCGATGACGTGTTCCCCCACACCTGCCTGATCGGAGACCTCCCGTGTCCCTCACCTTCCACTGGTTCCTCCCCACCAACGGCGACAGCCGCCATGTGGTCGGCGGCGGCCATGGCACGCCCGCCACGGCCTCCGGACGGGACCGGCCGCCGACGGTCGCCTATCTGAGCCAGATCGCCAAGGCCGCCGAGGACCTCGGCTTCGTCGGCGCGCTCACCCCGACCGGTGCCTGGTGCGAGGACGCGTGGCTGACCACCGCCATGGTCAGCCAGAACACCGAGCGCCTGAAGTTCCTGGTCGCCTTCCGGCCCGGCTTCGTCTCGCCGACGCTCGCCGCACAGATGGCGTCCACCTTCCAGCGGCAGAGCGGCGGACGGTTGCTGCTCAATGTCGTCACCGGTGGCGAGAGCCATGAGCAGCGGGCCTACGGCGACTTCCTGGACAAGGACGCCAGGTACCGGCGCACCGGTGAATTCCTGGAGATCGTACGAGGGCTGTGGGAGGGCAAGACCGTCGATCTGCGGGGCGAGTACCTGCAGGTCGAGGACGCGAAGCTGGCGCGGGTGCCGGACCCGGTTCCCGAGGTGTACTTCGGTGGGTCGTCGCCGGTCGCCGGTGAGGTCGCCGCCAGATACGTGGACTCGTACCTGACGTGGGGCGAGCCGCCGGCTCAGGTCGCCGAGAAGATCGCCTGGATCCGGGGGCTCGCGGCCAAGGAGGGGCGCAGCCCGCGGTTCGGGATTCGGTTGCATGTCATCACCCGGGACACCTCCGAGCAGGCCTGGGCCGAGGCCAACCGGCTGCTGGACGGGTTCGATCCGGAGACCGTGAAGTCCGTGCAGGCCGGGCTCGCGCGGAGTGAGTCGGCCGGGCAGCAGCGGATGCTGGCGCTGCACGGGGGCGGCAACCGTGACGGCTTGGAGATCCATCCCAACCTCTGGGCCGGCATCGGGCTGGTGCGGGGTGGTGCGGGTACCGCGCTCGTCGGCAGCCACGCGGAGGTCGCCGAGCGGATCAAGGAGTATCACGCCCTCGGGATCGACGAGTTCGTGCTCTCCGGGTACCCGCACCTGGAGGAGGCGTACTGGTTCGGGGAGGGGGTGCTGCCGCGGCTGGCCGCGGAGGGGGTGTGGCAGCATCCGGTCGGTGAGCGGGTCGCGCCCTCTGCGCAGGTTCCGTTCGCGAGTTGAGTTCGCCTACGGGGGTGCCGCGGTCTGTCGTGTGGCGGGTGCGGCGCCGTCGTGGCTGGTCGCGCAGTTCCCCGCGCCCCTAAGGGAGTTGCTCAACTGCCGGCTTTCAAGAACGGTTTGTGCGGGCTCGGCGGACCGCCCTCGTGACGATCGGGGGCAGGAGGTCCACGCCGATGCGGCGGGCTCGGGAGCGGGGGCGTCGGGGCCTGGGTGTCGGAGTGGGGGCCGGCGCCGGTGCTGAAGGCGCTTGGGGCTTCGGCTCCTCGTAGTGGCGGGAACGGGGGAAAGGCGGGGCCTGCATGCCCTTGTGGGCTCGGGCGCGGATCAGACGGTGGCCCGCTGCCTCCTGGACACTCAGGCCCACGTCCGTGCGGGCCCTGAGCATCTCCAGCAGCTCCTCCTGGACCGTCTCCGGGTCGCTCCAGGTGCCGTAGAGCTTCTGGGTGGTGAGGCAGATCGGGCGCAGGCCGCGGTTGAGGACGGCCTCCCAGGTGGCGACCGAGACGCCCGGGGTGTGCTCGGAGCGGAAGTCGTCGAGGACGACGATGCCGTCGGGGACGAGGAGGTCGCGGGCCGCGCCTATGTCGTCGCGGACGTGCTCGTACAGGTGCGAGGCGTCGATATGGACGAAGCGGCAGCTGCCCGAGGCCACCTCCTGTGGGATCACGGAGGTGGGGGCCTCCAGGACCCGGGGCAGGGCGTCGTGGAAGGAGAGGTAGTTGCGCTCGAAGGCCTGCCGGGTGAGGGAGGAGTACGACTTCGCGGTCTCGGCCCGGTTGGCCCCGTCCGGAGCCTCACCGCCGAAGAGGTCGCAGACCGTGAACTCCTCGCCGTCCTGCCGGTGCCGACCCAGCAGGATCGCGCTCTTGCCCATGTACGCGCCGAGTTCCAGCAGGTCGCCCTTGAAGCCGCTGGTCTCCTGCCGGTCGAGGAGCCAGGTGAACAGGACCTGGTCCAGCGGCGGGAACCAGCCGGGGACGTCCTTCAGCTCGCCGGGAAGTTTGTTGTCGGTTGCCTGTGCGGTCGCCATGAGGCGATTCTGCTCACTGGGAGCGGGCGAAACTGACCCCTGATTGAACGTCCGATGAACAGCCGGGCGAGCCTCAGATCTCCGCGAGTGCGTCGAGGTGGGCCCGGCGCACCTCGGTCGTCTGGCCCTGCACGAGCAGGAACATGCCCTCGCGGGCGAGGCGTTGGGCCGCGTTGCCGAGATCCATGGCCCGGCCGCCGTGGGCCACGACGGCCGCCGTCGTCGCCGCGCGCATCAGGTCGAAGGCGTGGGTCTTGAGCGCCAGCCGCTCCTCGATCCGCTCGTGCGGTACGGGGTGGTCGGAGAGGGCGTACACCTGGCGCCGTACGTCGTCGGTCCGGTCGCGCAGCGCCCGGGCCGTCCCCGGCTCGCCGGCCTCTTCCAGCAGCCGCAGGGCCGCGTACGCCACCCCGAAGACGGCGGGGGAGGCGTTGGTGTTGCGGGGCCGGTCGACCAGGGCGAACTCCTCCTGCGGGGTGCGCAGGACCACCGACTCGTCGGGCAGCCGCAGGCCGTCCAGGTCCAGGGACACCGTCCGGGACGCGGTCAGGGCCGCCAGCCGCATCGGCGGCGACGGGCGCAGGCCCGGCTGCTCCCGGGCCTCGGTGAACGCGAACACCACCTCGTCGGCGTCGGTGACTCCGGCCAGCAGCATCACGTCGTTGAGGCCCCAGCCCGTGTACCAGGGCACCGTGCCGTCGAAGCGCCAGCCGTTCCGCTCGGCCGTCGCCCGCACCGGCACCCGTGGGAAGGCGCGGACGTGCGCGAACGCGATGCCGGCCAGCAGCTCGCCGGTCGCCAGCGGTCGCAGCAGCCGCTCCCGCACCGGCAGGTCGGTCTTGGCCAGCATGCGCACCGGTGTGTGGTGCTGGGTCTGCACGAACCAGGTCGAGCAGCAGGCCCCGGCCAGGATCTCCATGATCTCCCGTGCCGCCGCGTCGGGGGCGCCGGCACCGCCGTACTCCTGGGGCGCGCTCACTCCGAGCAGCCCGGACCGCTTGATCGCCTCGATATGGCTCGCAGGCACGCCCTCCTGGTCGACCCGCGCCGCGCACGGTACGAGGAGGCCGTCGGCGAGGGAGTGGGCGGTGGCGACGAGCGGGTGCGGTGCGGATGACCCGGCGGTCTCGGCGGTCTCGGTGGTCATGGAGATGATTCTCCCGATCCGTTCGTGCGCGGTGTCGATCGAGGGGTGTGCCGTTCGTGTAGGAGGTGAGAGAACGAGACGACGCCAAGGAGGACGTCATGCAGTACTACCTGCTCAGCGTGATCACCCCGACCGACGGAACACCACCCGGACCCGAGGCCATGGGGGAGATCGTCCGCAACCTCGACACCTTCCACGCCGAGCTGCGCGAGGCCGGCGCCTGGGTCTTCGCCGGCGGCCTGCACGGCCCGGAGACGGCCACCGTGCTGCGGCCGAAGGGCGGGGACGTGCTGATCACGGACGGGCCATACGCCGAGGGCAAGGAGTTCCTGGGCGGGATCTGTCTGATCAAGGCCCCCGACCTGGACGCGGCCCTGGAGTGGGGCAGGAAGGCCACTCGGGCCACCACCCTCCCCATCGAGGTGCGGCCGTTCATGCACCAGGCCGAGGAGTGACACCGCGGCCCGTCGACGTCGAGGCCGTCTTCCGCGCGGAGTACGGCCGCGCCGTCGCCGTCCTCGTCCGCTTCCTCGGCGACATCGACCTCGCCGAGGAAGCGGTCCAGGACGCCTTCGCCACGGCCGTCCAGCGCTGGCCGGACACCGGCGTGCCGCCCAGCCCGGCCGGCTGGATCATCACCACGGCACGCAACCGGGCCGTCGACCGGCTGCGCCGGGAGGCGAAGCGGGACGCACGACACGCCGAGGCCGCCCTGCTGCACACTCCCGACGCACCGGCCGAGGAGGGCCCCGTGCGCGACGACCGGCTCCGCCTGATCTTCACCTGCTGCCACCCCGCGCTCGCCCCCCAGTCCCAGGTCGCCCTGACCCTGCGGTTGCTCGGCGGGCTCACCACGCCGCAGATCGCCCGCGCCTTCCTCGTCCCCGAGCCGACGATGGCCCAACGCCTCGTCCGCGCCAAGGCCAAGATCCGCGACGCCCGGATCCCGTACCGCGTGCCTCGCGACGCCGACCTCCCGGACCGGCTGGGGGGCGTCCTCGCCGTCGTCTACCTGATCTTCAACGAGGGCTACGGCGGCACACCCGAGCTGTGCGCCGAAGCCCTGCGCCTCGGCCGCCTCCTCACGGAGCTGATGCCGGACGAGCCCGAGGCCACCGGCCTGCTCGCGCTGATGCTGCTCGTCGACTCACGCCAGGACGCCCGTCTGGACGAGCAGGGCGACCTGGTGCCGCTCCCCGAGCAGGACCGCGACCGCTGGGACCGCGAGCTGATCGCCGAGGGACAGTCGCTCGTACGGCGGTGCCTGCGCCGGAACCAACCGGGGCCGTACCAGATCCAGGCCGCCATCCAGGCCGTGCACAGCGACGCGCCGAGCGCGGACGCCACCGACTGGGGGCAGATCCGGCAGCTGTACGACCAGCTCATGGCCCTCGCCCCGAGCCCGGTCGTGGCCCTGAACCGGGCGGTCGCCGTGGCCGAGACCGAGGGACCGGCATCCGCCCTCGACCTCGTCGACGCCCTGGAGCTGGACGACTACCACGTCTTCCACGCGGTCCGCGCCGACCTGTTGCGCCGTCTCGGCCGCAACACGGAGGCGGTACGGGCGTACGAGGCGGCCATCGCCCACACGGAGAGCCCGGCCGAGCGGGCCTATCTGGAGCGCCGTCTCCGGGAACTCGTGCGCAGGTGACGGACCTGTAGCGGAAAGTAGGTGCCAAGGCGCCGGAATTTATTTTGGTGTATGAAAGGTTGGCATATACACCTGACAGTCGAGACCGCATCCGCGAGCCCGCAGGGCCCGCACCGCACCTGCAGCGAGGCACCGTGAACCAGCCCACCCCCGAGCAGCCCGCCGACGTCGTCGCCCGGCTGCGCGCCACCTTCCGCACCGGCCGCACCAAGCCGGTCGAGTGGCGCACCGCCCAGCTGCGCCGACTGCGCGAGATGCTCACCGAGAACGGCACCGAGCTGGCCGCCGCTCTCCACGCCGACCTCGGCAAGAGCGCCACCGAGGCCCACCGCGTCGAGATCGACTTCACGATCCGCGAGATAGACCACACCCTCGACCACCTCGCCGACTGGCTGCGCCCCGAGCCCGCCCCGGTCCCGGCCCATCTCGGCGCCGACGCGAGCGCCTGGACGCAGTACGACCCGCTCGGCGTCGTCCTCGTCATCGCCCCCTGGAACTACCCCGCCCAACTCCTGCTCGCCCCGCTGGTCGGCGCGCTCGCCGCGGGCAACGCGGTGGTCGTCAAGCCCAGCGAGCTGGCCCCGGCCACCTCCGCCGCGCTGGCCCGGCTGCTGCCCGCTCACCTCGACACCGACGCGGTCGCCGTCGTCGAGGGCGGCATCCCGGAGACCACGGCGCTGCTCGCCGAGCGCTTCGACCACATCTTCTACACCGGCAACGGCACCGTCGGCCGCATCGTCATGCGCGCCGCCGCCGAGCACCTCACCCCGGTCACCCTCGAACTCGGCGGCAAGTCCCCGGCGTTCGTGGACCGCGACACCGACCTCGCCGTCGTCGCCGACCGACTGGCCCGCGGCAAGTTCCTCAACGCCGGGCAGACCTGCGTCGCACCCGACTACGTCCTGACCGACCCGGAGACGGCCGCCGCCCTGGAGCCCCTGTTCGTGCGCGCCGTCGAGGCCCTGTACGGCGCCGATCCGTCGGCCTCCGGCGAGTACGGCCGGATCGTCAACGAGCGCCACTTCGACCGGCTCTCGGGGTTGCTCGACTCGGGGCGCGCGGTCGTCGGCGGTGACCGCGACCGTGCGACGAAGTACATCGCGCCGACCGTCCTGGCCGACGTCGACCCCAAGTCGCCCGTCATGCAGGAGGAGATCTTCGGCCCGATCCTGCCCCTCGTCACCGTGCCCGGCCTGGACGAGGCGATCGACTTCATCAACGACCGCGACAAGCCCCTCGCGCTGTACGTCTTCTCCGAGTCCGAGGAGACGCGCGGTCGCATCGCCGCCGAGACCTCCTCCGGCGGCCTCGGCCACGGGCTGCCGCTCGCCCATCTCACCGTCTCCGACCTGCCGTTCGGCGGCGTGGGGGAGAGCGGCATGGGCAGCTACCACGGCCGCTACTCGATCGAGACGTTCAGCCACCGCAAGGCGATCCTGGAGAAGCCGCTCAGCTGACGTCGCGGAGGGGGCTGCGGCGACGTAGCAGACGCGAAGGGCCCGGCCGGGTATGCGGCCGGGTACTGGAACACCCGGACCGGTCCCGGCACCATGACCCCACACAACGCCATGGTCAACAGCGCCGGCTTCGGCCAGACCATCCGCAGCATCAACGGCTCGCTGGAGTGCGACGGCAAGAACCCGGCGCAGGTGCAGAGCCGGGTGGACGCCTACCAGCGGTTCACCCGGATACTCGGTGTGGGGGCGGGCGCCAACCTCTCCTGCTGACCGGCCCCGTCAGGTGTGCGAGACTCCGCCGATGGCCTCTGAAACGATCGCCGCGGACGCCGCGGGCACCTGGAAACTCGGCGACCTGTCCGTCAACCGCATCGGCTTCGGCGCGATGCGGCTGACGGGCAGCGCCGCCTTCCACCACGGCACGCCGAGCGAACGCGACCGGTCGATCGCCGTGCTGCGCAAGGCGGTTGAGCTCGGCGTCAACCACATCGACACCGCCGCCTTCTACTTCTCCTCCCTGCGCTCCGCCAACGAGCTCATCAACAGCGCGCTGGCGCCGTACACGGACGACCTGGTCATCGCCGCGAAGGTGGGTCCGCTGCGCGACTACTCGGGGGAGTGGGCCACCTGGGCCCGCCCGGACCAACTGCGCGGCCACGTCGAGGAGAACCTGCGCCAGCTCGGCCGCGACCACCTCGACCTGGTCTACCTGCGCAGGTCGGAGCAGCGCTGGGACTCGATCGCGGAGCACTTCGGCGCTCTCGCCGAGCTGCGGGAGGCGGGTCTGGTCCGCCACCTCGGCATCTCCGGCGTCGAACCCCGGCACCTCGCCGAGGCGCAGGCCATCGCGCCCGTGGTGTGCGTACAGAACCGGTACGCGCTCGACCGCCCCGATCCCGCCGCCGACGAACTCCTGCGCGTCTGCGGCGAACAGGGCATCGCCTTCGTGCCCTTCTACGCCGTCGCGGGCAGCGCCGGAGAGCGCGGCGCGACCTCGGCCCACGACGAGGAGGTGCTCGCCACCGCGCGAGCGCATGGCGCGAGCCCCGCCCAGGTGCGCATCGCCTGGACCCTGCACCAAGGTCCGCACGTCCTCGCCATCCCCGGCACCGGTAACCGCGACCACCTCGCCGAGAACGTGGCGGCGGGCGCCCTCCGCCTGAGCGAGGAGGAGCTGGCCCGCCTCGACGCCCTTCACCGGCAGGCCGGTTGAGAGGGCCGCCGGGTGGTCCTTCGCCGGGCGCTCAGCGCATCCACACTCCCTCCCTCATCAGATGCCGTCCGGGCAGCTCGTGTTCGCCTCGCCACGCCTGTACGGCCCGCGGGCGCACCCGGAAGAACGCGTACGAGGCGCTGTCCCGGCGGGGATCCCAGCCGGTCTTCGCCACGAACGCGTCCGCCGCCGCGGCGGGCACGTCCTCGCGGACGAACGTCTCCACCTCGCCGTCGACCAGTACGACGTCCCGCGTGTCCGCGAAGGCGAGCCGGGTGCGACCGCCGTCGCGCAGATTGCGGCCCGTGGGATTGGTGAGCCGGGTGCAGACCCAGAAGGCCGCACCGTCCCAGACGAACCACAGCGCGACCAGACACGGCAGCCCGTCGGCGTCCGCGGTGGCCACCCAGATGTCCAACTCCCGCTCGAACCGGGCCAGTACGTCGCCTCGGCGCTGCTCGGGACCGCGCGGCGGTTCGGTGATCTTCATGGCGGGGACGCTACCGGCTCGTGCGGCATCACACCTCGGGCCGGAGGTCTCGGGCGGGAGGCTTAGGGTCTGTCGGCGAACCCCCGCACCACCCGCTCCCGCCGCCGCGTTCTGCGGCAACCCGTACGAGGGCACCGGCAGCAGGCCCTGCGGCCGGTCGGGCTGCGGCGTCGTGAGTGGGCGCCGCACTGCCGCTGCTGTTGTTCATCCCGAAGGCCGGCGTGACGGACGCACCGGCCCGCGCGTCCAGCCGCAGGACGCGGGTGGAGAGGCGGCCCAGGGTGAACGAGAGCCCGCACACGGTCGCCGCGACGGCGAGCGCGGCGACCAGCAGCACGGGGCGAGGGTGGCCCAGGAACGGGCCGAGGACGCCGCCGGCGAGGACGTACGTCAGCAGGAGCGAGGCCGGGAGCGGCACGGCGACGGCGGCCTCGGCGAGCCCGCCCGACAGGCGGTGCGGCAACAGCAGGCGGTACAGCAGGCCCGCGGCACAGGGCAGCACGACCGAGGTGGGGGCGAAGGCGTGCCTGGCCGTCCGGCCCGCGTAGTCGCCGCGCAGCAGACGGTCCACTGCGCTCTGGACAACGGCACCGACAGTGCGGACTGGCGTGCGTGGAGTTTTACGTATAACCTCACCCGTCAATCGCCCGCTCCGAAAGGCCCACGATGAGACGCGTCGCCCTGGTCACCCTCGTCGTCGACGACTATGACGAGGCGATCCGCTTCTACACCGGGGCCCTCGGATTCCGCCTCGTCGAGGACGCCCCGCGCCCGGACGGCTCCCGCTGGGTCGTCGTCGAACCGGGCGCGGAGGGGCAGGGCACCGGCCTGCTGCTCGCCCGGGCCAAGGGTGAGGTCCAGCGCGGCCGGATCGGGGACCAGGCCGGCGGACGCGTCGGCTTCTTCCTGCACACCGACGACTTCGCCCGCGATCACGCCCACATGCTCGCCGCCGGCGTGACCTTCCTGGAGGAACCCCGCCACGAGTCCTACGGCTCGGTCGCCGTCTTCCAGGACCTCTACGGCAACCGCTGGGACCTGCTCCAGCCCGCCGACTGACGACCACACCAGCTCTTCACCGCCCGCCAAGGAAAGAACCACCGTGACTGCTACGCGCGTAGACGCCGACGCCCTCCGCCGCCTGCCCAAGGCTGTCCTGCACGATCACCTCGACGGCGGCCTGCGCCCCGCCACCGTGGTGGAGCTCGCGGCCGAGGTCGGCCACACCCTGCCCACCACCGACCCCGACGAGCTGGCCGCCTGGTACTACGAAGCCGCGAACTCGGGCGACCTGGTGCGCTACATAGCCACCTTCGAGCACACCCTCGCCGTGATGCAGACCCGCGAGGGCCTGCTGCGCACCGCCGAGGAGTACGTCCTCGACCTCGCCGCCGACGGTGTCGTCTACGCCGAGGTGCGCTACGCCCCCGAGCTGAACACCAACGGTGGTCTGGCGCTGAGCGAGGTCGTGGAGACCGTCCAGGAGGGCCTCGCCGCCGGTATGGCCAAGGCGGCCGCGGCCGGCACCCCGGTCCGGGTCGGCACCCTGCTGTGCGGGATGCGGATGTTCGACCGCGTCCGCGAGGCCGCCGACCTGGCCGTCGCCTTCCGGGACGCCGGCGTCGTCGGCTTCGACATCGCCGGCGCCGAGGACGGCTTCCCGCCCGCCGACCACCTCGACGCGTTCGAGCACCTGCGCCGCGAGAGCGTGCCGTTCACCATCCACGCCGGTGAGGCCCACGGTCTGCCCAGCATCCACCAGGCTCTCCAGGTGTGCGGCGCCCAGCGCATCGGCCACGGCGTGCGCATCACGGACGACATCGTCGACGGCAAGCTGGGCCGGCTCGCCGGCTGGGTCCGCGACCGCCGTGTCGCGCTGGAGATGTGTCCGACCTCCAACCTCCAGACGGGCGCGGCGACTTCGATCGCCGAGCACCCCATCACCGCCCTGAAGGACCTCGGCTTCCGGGTCACCCTCAACACCGACAACCGTCTGGTGTCGGGCACGACGATGACCCGCGAGATGTCCCTGCTGGTGCAGGAGGCGGGCTGGACGGTCGAGGACCTGCGCACCGTCACGGTGAACGCCCTCAAGAGCGCGTTCATCCCCTTCGACGAGCGCAGGGCCCTCATCGAGGACGTCGTCGTGCCGGGCTACGAAGCGGCGCTCTGAACCAGCCCCCGCAGATAGGCGGCCTGGCCGACGTGTTCGAGATCGTCGGCCAGGACGCTGACCAGGCGTACGCCCAGGCTGACCGGCGGGTCCCAGCGATCGTCGACGATGCGCTCCAGGTCCTTGGCGGCCAACTCGCGCAGCACCCCCAGGCTCTGCTCGTGGACGGCGTCGTAATAGCCGGTCAGCAGCTCGGGGGAGCCGACCCGCACCCTGGCGACCTTCGCGGGGCTGTGGCCGTATCCGGTGTCGCGGCGGGGCAGGTCGAGCCCGAACCGCTTCTCCCAGTCCTGGGTGAGCCACACCTGGTCGAGCTCGAAGGCGTCGGCGACATGGTCGTCCTGGACGCGGGTGAGATGCCAGACCAGCCAGGCGATGGAGTTCGCGTCGGGGGAGGGGCGGTGGTTGAGGGCGTCGGGGCCGAGACCCTCGACGGTGGCGTGGACTTCTTCCTGGATGCGGTTGTACCCGTCGATGAGGATGTCCTTGGCATGCATCCCTCCACCATCGCGCATCAGGGCTCGTCGTGCGTCCCCTGCTCCAGAAGTGTCATCAGCGCGCGGGCAGCCGGACTGGTCGCGCGGTGCGGCGGCAGCAGGGCCACCGTCTCGTAGACCGTCTCGTCGGTGCCCTTCACGGGCAGGGCGGCGAGTGACTCCCGCTTGTGCCGGAAGTGGCGCGGTACGACGGCCACGCCGAGGCTCTCGTCCACCAGGTCCAGGAGGCTGTGCACGTCGTTGACCTCCAGGGCGACGGTCCGCCGGACGCCCGCGGCGGCGAAGGCGGCGTCCGTGGTGCGGCGCGGGCCCCAGTCCGGGTGGAAGTCGACGAACACCTCGCCCCCGAGGTCGTCCGGAGTGACCGCCACATCGCCGGTGGCCAGCCGGTGGCTGGGGTGGCACAGCACCGTCATCGGCTCGGCGGCCAGCGACACCGAGCGCAGCTGGTCGCTGTCCTCCTGGGTCCGGTAGGCGAACGCCAGGTCGAGACGCCCCGCCGCGACCTCCTCGGCGAGCTCGACCGAACCCGCCTGCCGCAGCCGGATCTCCACGTCCGGATGCCGGTGCCGGAACACGGCGAGCAACCGTGCCACATGCACCCCCGCGATGCACTGCTCGGTCCCCAGCGAGAGCGTGCCCCGCAGCACCCCCTGCACGGCCGCGACCGCCTCATGGGCCGACCGCACCTGCGCCAGGATCCGCTCCGCCTCGCCCAGCAGCGCGCGCCCCGCCTCGGTCAGGGTCACCCGGCGGGTCGTCCGCACGAACAGCGGTGTCTGCAGTTCCCGCTCCAGCGCCCGGATCGAGGCCGACAGGCCCGACTGGGACACCATCAGCCGTTCGGCGGCCCGGGTGAAATGCTGGTCCTCGGCGACCGCGACGAAGTGCTGGAGATGGCGCAGTTCCATGATTGAGAAGCCTATCCGCTGAGTTTCATCGCATTCTCCTGTTGGACCACTGCCCGCAGGTCACGAAAGAGTGGGTACCGGTTCTCCGGAACCGGAAACCGTGTGCCAACCCCTCTGGAGTCGCGTTGTACACCGCACACCCCGACCGCTACGCGGATCTGCCCTACCGGCGCACCGGACGCAGCGGACTGAAGCTCCCCGCGATCTCGCTCGGCCTGTGGCACAACTTCGGCCCGGCGGACCGGACCGTCGAGACCCAGCGGGCCATCCTGCGCCGCGCCTTCGACCTCGGCGTCACCCACTTCGACCTGGCCAACAACTACGGCCCGCCGCCCGGCGCCGCCGAGCTGGCCTTCGGCGAGGCACTCAAGGACGACTTCGCGCGCTACCGCGACGAGCTGGTGATCTCCACCAAGGCCGGCTACCTCATGTGGCCCGGCCCGTACGGCGAGTGGGGCTCCCGCAAGTACCTGCTGTCCTCGCTGGACCAGAGCCTTACGCGGATGGGCCTGGACTACGTGGACATCTTCTACTCGCACCGCCCCGACCCGGAGACTCCCCTGGAGGAGACGATGGGCGCCCTGCACTCGGCCGTGCAGCAGGGCAAGGCGCTCTACGTGGGCATCTCCAACTACTCGGCGGAGCAGACCCGCGAGGCCGCCCGCATCCTGGGCGAGCTGGGGACCCCGCTCCTCATCCACCAGCCGCGCTACTCGATGCTCGACCGCCGCCCCGAGGACGAGGGCCTGCTGGACGCGCTCGACGAGCTCCAGGTCGGCTCCATCGTCTTCTCCCCACTGGAGCAGGGCCTGCTCACCTCCCGCTACCTCGACGGCATCCCCGAGGACTCCCGGGCGGCGAGCGACAGCCCCTTCCTGAACTCGGACGCGGTCACCGAGGATCTGGTGGGCCGACTGCGCGCCCTCGACGAGATCGCCAAGGGCCGTGGCCAGACCCTCGCCCAGCTGGCCCTCGCCTGGGTGCTGCGCGGCGGCCGGGTGACCTCCGCGCTGGTCGGCGCGAGCAGCCCGCAGCAGATCGAGGACAGCGTCGCCACCACCCGCAACCTGGACTTCGACGCCGAGGAACTGGCCCGCATCGACGCGATCGTCAGGCCGTAAGCCGCTCGCCGACCTCTCGGAGGCGGACCGCCGCCTCTGAGAGGTCGGCGCCCAGCAGTACGCCGTCTCGTGCCGGGCGGCCCCGGTCTCGGGCGACACCAGCGGGCTGCGTCGCAGGTCTCGCAGTTCTCGCGGTAGACCAGGCGCCGGGGCCGGACAGCTGCGGGCCGGTCGCCCACCACACGCCGGTGGCCGCGTTCGTGGGCCCGGTGCTCGGCTAGGAGCCGAGCCGCTCCTCCAGGTGCACGGTCACCGTGTCGCCCTCGCCCTTCCCGATGGCCTTGCGGATGTCGGCCTTCACGGGGAGCTTGTGGGTGCCGTCGCCCAGGGCCATGAAGGAGCTGCGGAAGGGGTGTCCGTCGATGGTGCCGCGGACCTTGACGAGGCCGCGGGTGCCGAAGAACTCGACGCTCTTCGGCCAGACGAGATAGGTCCAGCCGCCAACGCTCGGACTCTTGCGCAGTACGGCGGTGAACTCCTCGTGGAGCTGTCCGGTCGTGGCCATGATGTGTCCTCCGCTCACGGTGGTCGTCCTACTCAAGAGACCACCGCGAGCGGAGAAACTCATCGTGGAGGCGGCGTTCAGGCCCCGGCCGGCACCCGGTCCAGAAAGCCGAGCACGGTGCGGATACGGCCGTCCGCGTCCAGTGTGATCACATCGAAGCCGGCCACCGGAGCCGAGCCGTCCGCCTCGCTGACCAGTTCCCATGCGAAGCGGGCGGTGTCGTGGTGCCCGTCCACGGCACCGGTCGGCCGGAAGGAGAATCCCGGGAACTGCTCGTGGGCCGCCGCGATCACCGCGACGATGCCCTCGTGGCCGCTGACGTCGGTCAGCGGGTCGGTGTAGGAGCCGTCCGGGGTCCAGGCGGCGGCGACCGCCTTTGCCAGCTCCTCGGGCTCGGCCGCGTTCCAGGCCTCGAAGTAACGGGCGACGGCGGTCTCGTGACGATCGGTGTTCGCGGACATGGGAAATCAGCCTCCATCGAGGTGTCATTGCTGGTCAGGGCCCGGATTCGCGTCTCGGCGACCCGGTACGACCACCATGCCCGCCCCACGCCGGACCGTCGATTACCCCTCGGGTAATGACGACGCCCGCCACTTTTCGGCCAACAGCCCCTGTGAATATGCCAGGAGACTGGCCGGAAAGTCGTGGTGACAGTGTTTCAGTAGTGAACATACTCAACAGTCAAGGGACTTCACGGCGAGCGAGAGTGCCGTCACGTACCGCGATGAGCCGCATGGAAAGCGAGGAAGGCCGACAGGCGAGCGAGCAGCGGGGGAGCGAAACGTGCACGACGAGTTCTTATGTCATGTCACCGCGTACGGCGTCTGTGCCGGACAGCGTATCGGTGTACCCCTGGGGACCTATCGGGCCCCCACCCTGGCCTTGGCGCTGTGGTGGCTGCGCGAGCGCGCCAACTGGATCGCCGACCGGCTCGATCCGCAGCCCGAGGCCGAGTACTTCCCCCCGAGCTCGCTCGTCCCGGTCGCCCATACCGTCCCCGACGTGCCCGCGATCCTGCGCTCCTGGTGTGCCGATGTCACTCAACAGGACCTGGTGGCCGATGAGTTGGCGGCCGGGCGGCTGGTGCGGATCGCCACCGGTGACGAGACCACCGAGTACGAGCTGCTGGCCGAGTCCGTCGATGCCCTGCGTATGCAGCGGATCACCCCGGCGCTCGTGATGCCGGTCGGCTGAGGCTCGTCCGCCGGGTTTGCCATGTCGGGCGCACATATGGACGAATCGGTAGAATCTGTCGCATGGCGGAGCGGTCGTTCATGCCGACGGCACCCGAGCTCGTCCTGGAGACCGACTCGGGCTCCACGGTGATGAGCCCGGGCCACGACTACCACGTCGGACGCGACCCGCTCAGCGACATCGTCATCGACGACGCCCGGGTCTCCTGGCACCACGCGGTGCTGCGGCCCCATGCCGACCACTGGACCCTCGAGGACGAGAACAGCACCAACGGCACCTTCGCCGACGGCCGCCGCGTGCACGAGTGGGGCGTGGGGCCGGGGAGCGTGATCCGGTTCGGCAGTCCGTCCGACGGACCGCGCGCCGTACTGCTGGAGTGCCCGCCGCCGGTCACGGAGCGCCCCTCGGCGGTCTCCATGCCGGGGCTGACCGGCACCTTCCGGCAGCCCACCACCGTCCGCCCGCTGCCGACACGCACCGTCCGCATCGGCCGCGCCCCCGACAACGACCTGGTCATCGACGACCTCGTCGTCTCCCGCCACCACGCCGAACTGCGCGCGCTGCCCGACGGCACGTACGAGATCGCCGACCTCGGCAGCCACAACGGCACGTTTCTCGACGGCGCCCCCGTCACCGTCGCCCCCCTCGGCCCCGGCGACATCGTCGGCATCGGGCACTCGGCGTTCTGCCTGGTCGGTGACGAGTTGCAGGAGTACGTCGACAGCGGCGAGGTCTCCCTGGACGTGCAGGACCTCGCGGTCGCCGTCGACCACGGCCGCAAGACGCTGCTCGACCACGTGTCCTTCCCGGTGGGGGAGAAGTGCCTGCTCGCGGTCGTCGGCCCGAGCGGCGCCGGCAAGTCGACCCTCCTGAACGCCCTGACGGGACAGCGCCCCGCCGACCACGGCACGGTCCTCTACGACGGCCGTGACCTCTACCGCGACTACGCCGAGCTGCGCCAGCGCATCGGCCTCGTCCCGCAGGACGACATCCTGCACGCCCAGCTCACCGTCCGCAGCGCCCTGTCCTACGCCGCCGAACTGCGGTTCCCCGAGGACACCGTGAAGGCCGAGCGCCGGGCCCGGGTCGACGAGGTCATCCGTGAACTGGGCCTGGAGCAGCGGGCCGAGCAGCCCGTGCACAGCCTCTCGGGCGGCCAGCGCAAGCGGGTCAGCGTCGCCCTGGAGCTGCTGACCAAGCCGTCCCTGCTCTTCCTGGACGAGCCGACCTCCGGCCTCGACCCCGGCATGGACCGCTCGGTGATGCACATGCTGCGCGGCCTCGCCGACGACGGCCGTACCGTCATCGTCGTCACCCACAGCGTCCTGAGCCTCGACGTGTGCGACCGTCTCCTCGTCCTCGCGCCCGGCGGCAAGGTCGCCTACTACGGGCCGCCCGACGACGCCCTCGCCTTCTTCGGTTTCGAGCAGTGGCCGGAGGCCTTCGAGGCCTTCGAACACGACCGGGACCGCGACTGGGCCGGCGACTTCGACCTCTCGCCGTTCCACCGGCACTACGTCACCGAGGCCACCGCACAGCCCCGTGTGCCTCGCTCCGGGCCGGTGGTCATCACTCCGCCCGCCCGCCCGCGCAGCCGGGGCGCCCAGCTCGGCACCCTGGTTCGCCGCTACACCGCCGCCCTCGGAGCGGACCGCACCTTCCTCGCCATCATGATCGCCCTGCCGTTCGTGATGGGCGCCATGGCCCGCGCACTGGCCGGCAGCAAGCTCACCCAGGAGACCGCGATGAACGCGCTGCTGATCCTGTGCGTCGGCGGCGTTCTGACCGGGGCGGCCAACGCCGTGCGCGAGCTGGTCAAGGAACGCAGCATCTACCAGCGGGAGCGCGCGGTGGGTCTGTCCAGATCGGCGTATCTGTTGTCGAAGGTCGTCGTGCTGGGCACGGTCACCGTGCTGCAGGCCGTGGTGCTGACCCTGGTGGGACTGGCCGGCGTCGATCTCAACGCACCCGGCGGCGAAGGTGTGTTGATGCCGCCCCTTGTCGAGATCACCGTCGCCGTCGCCCTGTTGGCGTTCACCGCGATGATGCTCGGTCTGCTGGTCTCCGCGACGGTGCGCAAGGAGGAGGTGACGATGCCGCTGCTGGTGCTGCTCGCCATCGTCCAAGTGGTCTTCTGCGGCGCCCTGTTGAAGCTCCACGGCGTGCCCGGCCTCGAACAGCTCTCCTGGCTGGTGCCCTCCCGGTGGGCGCTCGGCGCGATGGCCGGCACCGTCGGACTGGCCCGGATCGTGCCGGGCGACCTGACCGGCGACCCGCTGTTCAAGCACTCGGCCGGGGTGTGGCTGTTCAACATCGCCATGCTGATCGTGCTGTCGGCGTTCTTCGGGTACGTCGTCTCCCGGCTGCTGCGCCGGCACGAACCCGCCGTGATGCGGAAATAGGAGCCGCGATGACGAGCCCCGGTTTCCGGCCCACCCATGTCGTCCCCCAGCACGGCATGCCCGCCTGGGAGGCCCCCGACCCGGCCCGGCCCACCATCCCCCTCGACGCCCTCCTGCCCGTCCAGCTGATCGAGCGGCGCGGCGACTGGGCACACGTCCTGTGCGCCAACGGCTGGTCCGCCTGGGTCGACGGCCGCTTCCTGGTCGCCGTACCCCAGGACCCGCCCGCCGCCGGCGGCCCCCAGGCCCGCACCGCCGACCCACGCCCCCTGCTCACCCGCGCCGAGCAGGCGCTGGCCCGCTACCGGTCGGCCGTCGAGGACCTCGCCGGCGGCGGTCTGGACGGGGAGTCCTTCCGCGGCCGTACGCAGGGACTGCGTATCGGGATCGTCGTCGACGGGGAATCCGTCTGGCTCTACGACACCGAGCAGGGCCGCTGGGTCTACGGCGACGGAACACACCTGAGCACCTACGCGACGGACGATGGACCGCGCGCCGCCGCGGCCGACGCCGGTCATGCGCCCACCCAGGTCGTGACGCCCGATGGCCCGTGAGTCGAGCCTCTTCTCGGGCCCTCCCTCCGAGCTGATCGGCAGGCAGGTCGCCGGGTACCGCATCGAGCGGGAGATCGGCCGAGGCGGCATGGCCGTCGTCTATCGCGCCCGCGATCTGCGCCTGGAACGCACCGTCGCGGTCAAGCTGCTCGCTCCGGAACTCGCCCGCAACGACACCTTCCGCCTCCGCTTCACGCACGAGTCCAGGGCGGCCGCGGCGATCGACCACCCGCACATCGTGCCGATCTACGAGGCGGGCGAGACGGACGGCGTCCTCTACATCGCCATGCGGTACGTCGAGGGCAGCGATCTGCGCCATGTCCTGGACCGCCGGGGCCCGCTCGCGCCCTCGACGGCCCTGCGCATCGCCGCGCAGGTCGGCTCCGCGCTGGACGCGGCCCATGAACACGGGCTGGTCCACCGGGACGTGAAGCCCGGCAACATCCTGGTCGCCCGCGGCACCGACAGCGACCACCCCGAGCACGCGTACCTGACCGACTTCGGCCTGACGAAGAAGTCGCTGTCCCTGACCGGCTTCACGACCGTCGGCCAGTTCGTCGGCACGCTCGACTACGTGGCCCCCGAGCAGATCTCCGGCCGGCCCGTCGACGGACGCTGCGATGTCTACGGCTTCGCCTGTGTCGTCTACGAGTCCCTGGCCGGTCGCCCGCCCTTCCGCCGCGACGACGACATGGCCCTGCTCTGGGCCCACCAGTACGACCAGCCGCCCGCGCTGACCGAGTCCCGCCCCGAGCTCCCCCGGCCCGTCGACGCGGTGTTCTCGAAGGCCCTGGCCAAGTCCCCGGAGGATCGCCACGACTCCTGCCTCGCGTTCGTGGCAGCCCTGCGCGCCGCCGTCACGGGCGACGAGACACCGGGCCATCCACCGACCGAGGTGGCGGGCAGAGCCGCGGGGGAGCGGCCGAAATCCCCTCCCCGCTGGGCCGAACCGGTCTTCAGGACCCCTGGCCCAGCCCGCTGAGCGGCACCCGTCGCGCCACCACCCGGCGCCGGCAGATGCGCCAGCCGGCGTCCACACGCACCACGACGTCCTCGTACGTCACCGACCCGCACGAGCCGTCCGCCTTGATGCCCAGCCCCTTGGAGCGGACCCGGACCCGGTCCCCGGCCACCTCCTCGACCACCACGTTGGTCACGTGGTGCGCCACGGGATTCGCCGCGCCCGGCGCCGGCGCCGCCTCCCGCCAGGCCGCGAGACCGACGATCTCGCCCTGCCCGAAGTCGGACAGGTCGTAGACGACGTCCGAGGTGAACACCTCGTGCGTCCGGTCCAGCTCCCCGTCGTCGACCAGGTGACCGTGCAGCGCGATCAACTCCACGATGGCCAGGCGGTCTTCGAGTGCCAATGTCATGTCGTGCCCCTCCCTCGACTCGGCGCACACTCCCACGGAGGACGTCATCTCTCCCACTCCTTTTCCGCCGGCCCCCGTCGCCGCACGGGCCTCGCCAGCAGCGCGCCGAGGAAGCCGGTCACCAGCCCCCATAGCAGGGCCAGGCCGAGTGCGGACCAGACCTTGGGTTCGAGGGAAAGGTCTCCGTTGAGGTTTCCGCCCAGGTCGCCGATGCCCAGGACCGAGAGGCCGTAGTGGGCGGAGATCCGGCCCACCAGGCAGATCATGAGGACGGTCAGGGCCAGGGCCACCGCCATGTGCACGGCGTGCTGCCAGACGCGTACACGGGACGGGGAGCGGGCCGCCATCAGGAAGGCCGCGGCCAGCAGCAGGACCGCGTCGAGGGCCATCAGCCACCAGACCCGGGAGTCGTAGTCGGAGAGGGTACTGAGGTTGAGCGTGGAGACGTCCTTGGTGCGCAGAACCTCGTCGAGGACATGCGGCATGGGCAGACCGAACGGGCCCTGGACCCGGCCCGTCCAGGTGGCGCCGAGACCGAGCGTCAGGGCGAGCCAGACCAGGTTCGGCATCCCGAGGAGGATCACGGCCAGGGTCTCGGCGCGGTGGCCGCGGGTGACCGTCACGACCAGGGCGATGAGGATGCCCAGAGCGACATGGGCGAGGAGCAGGACGACCATGGCGTACGCGGCCGGGCGCACCGACTCCTGGAAGCGGAGGAGCCGGCCCGGCAGGGGTGCCCCGCGCGAGACCAGCAGAGCCAGCACCAGCACACCCGCCAGCCACAGCAGACCGAAGAACACGGTCAGCGGCACGTCCGTCTTGAAGCCGACCTTCGGGGAGACGCCGAACAGGTCGCCGATGTCGCTGATCGTGCCCTTGCCGAGCGAGATCGTGAAGGTCTGGCGGGCGCCGAAGGCCATGCCGAGGAGGGCGAGGAGCCAGAGCACGGCGATCCGGGCGGCCCATCCGGCCAGTTCCGGTGCGCCGGCGACCGCACGGTGCCGCAGCGGACGCAGGAAACCGGCGGCGAGGACCAGCGCGCCGACCAGCGTGACGGACAGGGGGATCACGGTCAGCCCGGCGTTGGTGTCGGCCAGCCCGCCGGCGTCGCCGGACAACGTGATCGTGCCGCCCACGGCCGTGACCACCGTCGCCGTGACGACCCGGGCGAACGCGCCGTCCGGCAGATCTGTCGCCCCGGCCGCCCACAGCCCCAGCGCGGCGTCCACCCCCATGGCGATCAGCGCCGCCAGCACCGCGGCGAGGGCCTGCACCCAGCCATGACGGGAGACGGCCAGGTCGGAGGGGGTTCGCGGACTCACTCTTGCCACGCTAAGCAGCGCCCGCACACCTCGCCCGCCGGGAGGGCCGTCCGCGTCGGCTTGCGAGCGGTATGGGAGCGTGGCACACAATGGGGAGATCAGCTCTCAATACGCAATAACCCGGGCAAATCGCAGGAAAAGACCCTTCGGGAAGAAGAGCTCGTGAGCGTCGAACCGCCGTCCTCCGGCCGCCCCACAGGACCCCCCTCAGGCCCCCTGTCGGGTCCCTCCCAGCCACCCTCCGGCCCGCCCTCGCAGCCACCGGGTGGCAGCGGCGGCGGCCCGCCCGCGCCGGAACCCCACCGCCCGTGGTGGAAGTCCGCGCCCCGTGTCGCCGTACTCACCACCGCGGTGGTCGCCGCCGTGGTCCTCGCCGTCGTGTTCACCCACTCGAACGGCGGCGGCTCCGCCAAGAGCGGCGAGGTCTTCCTGCAGGCCGCGGGCAAGACCGGCCCCGACCCGTTCACCCCGTCGACGGCCACGGACAGCTCCGCCGCCCCCGTCTCACCCTCGCCGGCCACCGAGTCCGCGCAGGCCAACGCCGTGCGCGGCGTCGACGGCGGGGCGGCCGGACTGTACGGCGGCACCCGCAACGTCTCCGCCTGCGACGTGGAGAAGCAGATCAGGTACCTGCAGGCGGACCCGGCCAAGAACAGGGCCTTCGCCTCGGTCGAGGGTATCGGCCCCGCCCAGGTCCCCGCCTATCTGCGCTCGCTCACGCCCGTGCAGCTGCGCATGGACACCCGCGTCACCAACCACGGCTACCGCGACGGCGCCCCCACCGGCTACCAGGCCGTCCTCCAGGCCGGTACCGCCGTCCTCGTCGACGGCCACGGCGTGCCCCGGGCGCGCTGCGCCTGCGGCAACCCGCTGACCCCGCCCGTCGCTGTGCAGACCACCCCGAGGCCGACCGGCGACTCATGGTCGTCGTACCGCTCCTCGAACGTCGTCGTGGTCACGCCCGCCCCACAGATCGTCAACATCTTCGTGATCTACGACCCCGACAGCGGCCAGTGGATCTCCCGGCACCGCGGCGACACCGGCCACCACGACAAGCCGGTCCAGCCGCCCGCGCAGCCCTCGCCGGCGGTCAGCGTGACGACGCCCACGGCACCCTCGTCCTCATCGTCCACCTCGCCGTCCCCGTGCGCCTCGTCACCGAGCGCGAGCACCGGGACGCCGACGCCCTCCCTGTCGCCGCCTGCGTCTCCCGCGACGACGTCGTGCCCGCCGACCTCGACGGCCCCCTCCTCGTCGACGCCCAGCTCGGTGACCCCGTCCTCCGAGTCGCCCAGCACCGAGCCGCAGACCTCGCCCCAATCCTCGGCCTCGGAATCGCCGCCCGCGTCCGGCACAACCACCCCATAAAGTGCTCCGATGTCGTCCGCCACATCACCGTCACTCTGAGTCGAAGCAGACACATCGGGGCGCAACGGGACTGGGGTGCGCGGCTCGGGGTATCAGCACTGGTGCGACAGCGTCCGGCCAGTCCGGCATTCCGAGAGAGAAACGCATGAACGAGCACGTGGGCGGGGCAGTGATACCGACTGTTTTCGATGTGCCGGTGGAACCACTGAGGCGGGCGGCCCACTACACCGGAGAGCCCGGCTGTATCGCCGAGGCCCGGTCCTTCGCCGCGCACTTCGTGGGCCGCCTGAGAACCGAGTGGTGCGCCACGATCGAGCGACGGGCCGAGGACGAGGTCCTGTTGGTGGTGAGCGAGCTGGTCACCAACGCGGACCGGCACAGCAACGGCCCGTACATCCTGGAGCTGGAGGGCACGGACACCGCCGTCACCGTGTACGTCTACGACAGCAGCGGTGCCCTGCCGCGCCGGTTCCCGCGGGACCCGGAGCGGGTCGGCCGACACGGCCTGGAGATAGTCCACGCGCTGGCGAAGCGGGTCACCGTCGAACGGGTGCCGGTCGGCAAGCGGGTGTGCGCCGTCGTGGCGCTGAACGGCGCGTGACCGCCGCAGTGGCCTGCGGCGGTCACGCGTACGCGCGCCTGTCCCTCACGCGCAGCCGAGCTCGCCCAGCATTCCCTCGCGCAGCCGCGCGATGATCCGCTTGATCAGGCGGGACACATGCATCTGCGAGCAGCCGAGCCGTTCGCCGATCTCCGCCTGGGTGGCCTCCTCCACGAACCGCATATGAAGGATCTGCCGGTCCCGTTCGCCCAGCTCGGCCATGAGCGGGGCCAGCGACTGGAAGTCCTCGACCAGTCGCAGCCCGTCCTCCTCGACGCCGATGAAGTCGGCGAGAACGGCCTCGCCGCCCTCGGGCCCGTCACCGGTGAGCGCCGCGTCCAGGGACGAGGAGTTGTATCCGTTGGCCGCGATCTGCGCCTCGATCACCTCGTTCTCGGAGATGTTCATCAGCGTGGCCAGCTCGGCCACGGTCGGCTCCCGGTCCAGCCGGCTGGCCAGCTCCTCGCGTGCCTTGGCCAGCTCCACCCGCAGCTCCTGCAGCCGCCGCGGGACGTGCACCGCCCAGGTGGTGTCGCGGAAGAACCGCTTGATCTCGCCGACGATGTACGGCAGCGCGAACGAGGTGAACTCCACCTCGCGGGACAGCTCGAACCGGTCGATCGCCTTGATCAGGCCGATCATCCCGGTCTGGACGAGGTCCTCCATCTCGTCGCCGCGCCCCCTGAAGCGCCCGGCGGCGAACCGCACCAGCGAGATGTTCATCTCGATGAGCGTGTTGCGCGCGTACTGGTACTCGTGCGTCCCCTCCTCGAGTTCCGCGAGCCGCTGGAAGAACTGGCGGGACAGCTCGCGTGCGTCCCTCGGAGTCACCGAACGTGGCTCCTCGATGCCCGGCAGTGGTCCGTCTCCCGTGGCGGTCCGGGCGGTCGTCTCCACGATCGCTCCGGTCGACCGATTCACGGCGGTATCCATTTCTTCCTCTCCCACGAAAGTCACGATCCGACATCTGATCGTCTGTCTGCCTCGGGTCCTCGCCATGCGGGTACCCGCCCTCGGCCGGACCATGCGTGCCGTCTCAGTCCGTGACGCGGGTGGCGACGATCAGTTCGTGGAGGTAACGCTTGGTGACGCGCCCGCCGTGCCCCGTGTCGATCAGCCGCCGGAGGCAGGCCAGCAGGCCCTGCTGGGACGGCGGGGGCAGGGCACGGTGGTTGGAGTAGGTGAGCAGGACGTCGATGTACTCGTCGGTGGTGTAGGTGATGTCCTGCGTCCGGCGGGCCACGGTCACCTGCCCGAAGTGCGGGGAGTCGTCCAACTCGGCGGAGCCGGTGGGGATTTCCGAGGCGGGCCGCAGCCGCAGATCGGGCGGTGTGGCCGGGTCCCAGCGTTCGTAGCAGCGCTGGGCACGGGCGAAGAACTCCACCGTGCCGCCCGCCACATGCTCCGTGAGGATCAGGGCCAGCGTGCCGCCGGGACGCAGGGCCCGTGCCGGCTTGACCACCCGCACGGCCGGGTCGAGCCAGTGGAAGGCGGTCGCGCACACCACGAGGTCGAACGGTTCGTCGGGCAGCGGCCAGCTCTCGAACTCGGCCACCTGCACGTCCACTCGGGGAAAGTCGGCGAGCCGCCGCCGGGCCACGCCCGCCATCGCGTCGCCGAGCTCCACCGCGGTGACATGGCAGCCCAACTCGGCCAGTGGGACGGTGAGTTGGCCGGTGCCAGGGGCGATCTCCAGGACCCTGCTGCCCGGGCCGAGCCCCGCCGCACGGGCCAACTCCCGCACCAGTGCCGGGGGATACCGCGGTCGTGCCCGGTCGTACCGCTCGGCATCCTGGTTGAACGTCTCCCGCATCGCTGTCATCGCGCCCTCCACCGGTAGTGATTCACCCAGGGCAGAATGCCGATCTCTTCCCTTCGGGTCGAGGAAATTTAGTCTGGACAGGTGAGCAGCCAAGCGCCGAACGAAGCCCGAGTCATTCCACTGCGCCGCCCACAGGCCGAGCGCCCGGCCGTCGCGCCGTCACCGGGCCAGGCGCCACCGGCTCCGTCAGCACCCACGGCCCCCGTGCCGAAGGAGCCCCTGTGGCGCGACCTGGTCGGTGACGTCCTGCGGCGTGAACGCCTGGCCCAGGAGCGCACGCTCAAGGACGTGGCGGACGCGGCCCGGATCTCCATGCCGTACCTCTCCGAGGTGGAGCGGGGCCGCAAGGAGGCCTCCTCGGAGGTCCTCGCGGCCGCCGCCCACGCCCTGGGACTGGGCCTCGGCGACCTGCTGTCGCTGGCGCAGGGCGAGCTCGTACGGGTCACGAGCCGCCGGACCGCCAGGAGCCGGGGCGGTTCCACGTCGCCGTACAACGGGCTCTGCCTGGTCGCCTGACGACGACCGCGGAACGGCGCCTCAGATCGCCACGAGGCGCCGGCTCAGCACTTCGTCGGCCAGCCCGTACGCCACCGCCTCCTGGGCGGTGAACACCTTGTCGCGGTCCATGTCGGCACGCAGGGTCGCGAGGTCGTGGTGCGTGTGGCGGGAGAGCACGTCCTCGACCTGGGAGCGGATCCGGACCATCTCCTTGGCCTGCAGGGACAGGTCGGAGATCGTGCCCTGCCGTCCGCCGCTGGCCGGCTGCCCGAGCAGCACGCGGGCGTGCTCCAGCACGAACCGCCGTCCGGGATCGCCACCGGCCAGCAGCACGGCGGCGGTCGATGCCGCCTGGCCGACGCAGAACGTCGAGATCGGTGCCTGTACGAACGTCATCGTGTCGTAGATCGCCATCAGTGAAGTGAACGATCCCCCGGGCGAGTTGATGTAGATCGCGATCTCGTTCTCCGGGGCCGAGGACTCCAGATGGAGGAGTTGCGCGATGACGACGTTGGCCACGCCGTCGTCGATCTCGGTGCCGAGGAAGATGATCCGCTCGGACAGCAGCCGGCTGAACACGTCGGAGGAGCGCTCGCCGTTCGCGGTGCGCTCGACGACATACGGAATCGTGTAGTTCGCCATGTCAGAGCCCCATCCGTCGCTTCGGGGCGGCCGGGCGGACGTCCGCGAAGGACTCCACGACGTGGTCCACCATGCCGTACTCCCTGGCCTCCTCGGCCGTGAACCAGCGGTCGCGGTCGCCGTCCCGGGAGATGGACTCCGGGGTCTGGCCCGTGTTCTCGGCGATGAGCCGTTCCATGGTCCGCTTGGTGTGCTCCAGGTTCTCCGCCTGGATCGTGATGTCGGAGGTGGTGCCGCCGATGCCCGCAGAGCCCTGGTGCATCATGATCCGCGCGTGCGGCAGGGCGTACCGCTTGCCGGGCGTGCCGCCGCAGAGCAGGAACTGGCCCATGCTGGCCGCGAAGCCCATGGCGAGGGTCGAGACGTCGTTCGGGATCAGCCGCATCGTGTCGTAGATGGCGAGCCCCGCGTGCACCGAGCCACCCGGGCTGTTGATGTACAGGCTGATGTCCGTCCGCGGGTCCTCCGCAGAAAGGATCAGCAGCTGGGAGCAGACCCGGTTCGCGGAGACCTCGTCGACCTGGGTGCCGAGGACGACGATCCGCTGGCCGAGGAGCTGGGCCGCGAGATGGTCGTCGAAGCGGGAGGGCGGAGTGTCGCCCTCCTCGGCGCGTGGAGCGAGCGTGCTGAGTGGAGTCATCGGTTCTCCTCGTGGTCGCGGGGATGCCGTCGACTCCACTCTTGACCTCGGGCGATGCTCTTCGGGCCGTTCTCTGCCCGCGGCAGATTCGCCAAGGGCAGAGCGGCTGCTCAGCCCTTGGCGCGCAGCTGCCGGAAGAACGCCCGTACGTCGTCCACCAGCAGGTCCGGCTCCTCCATCGCCGCGAAGTGCCCGCCCCGGTCGAGCTCCGTCCAGCGCACGATGTTCTCGGTGCGCTCGGCCTTGTGGCGCAGTGGGATCTGCGGGTCGCCGGGGAAGGACGCCACCGCGGTCGGGGCGGTCGAGGGCCGGTCCGGGGCGGCGATCCGGTCGCCTGTGGCGTGGGCGCGCTCGTAGTAGACCCGGGCTGACGAGCCCGCCGTGCCCGTCAGCCAGTACAGCATCACGTTCGTGAGCATCCGATCCCGGTCGACGGCCTCCTCCGGCAGCTCCTCGGCGTCCGTCCACTCCCGGAACTTCTCCACGATCCAGGCGAGTTGACCGACCGGCGAGTCCGTGAGGGCGTACGAGAGCGGCTGCGGACGGGTCGACTGCACATGGAAGTAGCCCGCCCCGTCCCGGAACCAGGCGTCCCACCGGCGCCACGAGGCGAGCGTGCGCTCCCGCTCCGTGGGGCTCAGCGCCTCCAGCTCCTCGGCGGTCGGTTCGGTGGCCGCCTGTCCGCCGGGCAGCAGGTTGAGGTGGATGCCGATGACCCGGTCGGGGTGGACGCGGCCCAGTTCGCGGGAGATGCCGGCGCCCCAGTCGCCGCCCTGGGCACCGAACCGCTCATAGCCGAGGCGCGTCATCAGCTCGACCCACGCGTCGGCGATCCGGCGCGCCTCCCAACCGGTCTCGCGGGTGGGTCCGGAGAACCCGAAGCCGGGGATGCTCGGCAGGACGACGTGGAAGGCGTCGGCCGGGTCGCCGCCGTGCGTGGCCGGGTCCGTCAGCGGACCGACGATGTCGAGGAACTCGACGATCGACCCCGGCCAGCCGTGTGTGACGATCAGTGGGGTGGCGTCGGGCTCGGGCGAGCGGATGTGCGCGAAGTGCACGAGGGCGCCGTCGATCTCGGTGGTGAACTGCGGCCACTCGTTCAGCCGCGCCTCGGCCGCCCGCCAGTCGTACTCGTGCCGCCAGTACCGCACCAGCTCACGCAGATAGCCGGACGGCACGCCGTAGGCCCAGCCCACGCCGGGCAGCTCGTCGGGCCAGCGGGTCCGGTCGAGGCGGTCGTGCAGATCGTCGAGGTCGGCCTGGGGGATGTCGATGCGGAAGGGGTGGATGGTGTCCGCAGCTGATGCCGTCATGATCGGGAGCCTAGTTCGGGGGTGTGACACGGCCACATGGATCAATTCGCCGCCCGACCGATGAGTTTCCCGGCGAGGATCGGTCGACAGGGGTGACAGGGTTCCGCGATGCCCAGGAGGTAGTCATGACCACCGACGGATTCACCACGTGTCTCTGGTTCGACGGCCAGGCGGAAGAGGCCGCCCACTACTACGTGTCGATCTTCAAGAACTCCAGCATCGGACGCGTCGGCCGCAACGTCGAGGGAGGAGCGGGCCCCGCCGGCTCCGTCCTGGCCGTGGACTTCACGGCCAACGGCCAGAAGTTCGTCGCACTGAACGGCGGGCCGCAGTTCAAGTTCAACGAGTCGATCTCCTTCCAGATCTTCTGCGCGGACCAGGAGGAGATCGACTACTACTGGACCAAGCTCACCGAGAACGGCGGCGAGCCCGGCCCCTGCGGCTGGCTGAAGGACAAGTACGGCGTGTCCTGGCAGGTCGTCCCCGACCACCTCATCGACATGATCAGCGACCCGGACCAGGAGAAGGCGTCCCGGACGACCAAGGCCTTCATGGCGATGGGCAAGTTCGACATCGCCGCCCTGGAGAAGGCGTACGCGGGGGAGTGACGGCCCTCGGCGGGCGACGGGTCAGCCCTCGCTGTCCAGCAGCAGCGCGTGCACTCCGCCGCCCGCCGGGCCAGTTGCTCCGCCTGACCCGCCTCGGTGCGGGTGAGCGGCCGGGGCAGGGTGACGTCCAGGACCGTACGGATCCGGCCGGGGCGGGGAGTGAGCACCACCACCCGGTCGGCGAGCAGGACGGCCTCGTCCGCGGAGTGGGTGACGAGCGCGACGGTCGAGGGATGTGCGCGGTGTGTGCGCTGCAACTGGGCGCACAGTTCGTCTCGGGTCAGCGCGTCCAGCGCGGAGAACGGCTCGTCCATCAGCAGCACCCGGGGGCGCTGCATCAGCGACCGGCACAGCGCGACCCGCTGCTGCATCCCGCCCGACAGCTCGTGCGGAAGCCTCCGCCGGAAGCCGTCGAGGCCCATCGTCGCGAGCAGACCGAGCGGCCGGTTCGCGGGTTCCGTCGCGGGACACCAGCACCTCGCCCCGCGTCGGCGGCAACAGCCCGGCGATCAGCCGCAACAGCGTCGACTTACCGCACCCAGACCGTCCTACGGCCTCGGCCATGTCATCGTCGCCTCCGGCACCAACGCCGACACCCCGCTGGCCTTCGCCGCGATGGCCCTGCTCAGCGCGATGAGCGTGCTGCTCTTCTACCTCGTCGTCCTTCTGGAGCGGCTGCTGCTGCCGTGGGCGCGGGAGGTCACCGGGTGAGCCGGACCGGGCTCACCGCACGTCCTTCGCGATGGCGCGCGTGATCTCCTGGGCGATGCGCAGGATGCCGGGAGAGCGCACCGGGCACGGCCTCGGCGTGGGCGTCGTGGGCACCAGGCAGAAGTGCAGGTAGTCCTTGTCGAGGTGGAGGGCGGTACGGTCCTGGTCCGGCTGGGTGCAGTAGTCGGGGTGCTCGCGCTCGTAGACGGTGCACGGCAGGTACTGGGACCAGGTGTAGCGGGCCCCGGCCGGGCTGACCGTGGCGCCCGCGTCGGCGACCATGTCACCGGAGGCCGCCGCCTGCTGCTCGTACATCTCGTTCACGCGCCGCACCCGGTCCGGCGTGATCGGGTCCGGGCCCTGCAACACCCACACGATTTTGGGCCGCTTGGACCCGCCCGCCTCCGCGATCTGCTCGGTGAGCCGACGCAGGTCCGCCTTGTAGCGGGTGAAGTACTTCTGCTGCGAGGCGTGGTAGCTGATGCCGTCCATGCACCAGGTGAAGGCCCACGCGTTGCCCCAGAACTGCAGCACCACGTAGTCCGGATGCCGCGAACGGACCAGCGCGGCGGCCTTGTCCGCGTCCGGTACGAGCGACTTGGCGCCCGTGCCCTCCAGATAGTCGCAGAGGGTGGTGCCCGAGTAGGGGGCGGCGGTGTAGGTCGCGTTGAGGCCCTGGCGGAGCTGCTTGCCCAGGACGTTCTGCGCCTCCATCGCGAGCGAGTCACCGAGGTACAGCACCCGGGGCCCCACGGCGGGGACACCGGCCGAAGCCGGTGCCTGCTGGTGGGTCGTCGACGCGGACGCTCTCGGCACAGTGGGGGAGGGCGGCGGCGCCTGCGGCGCGGACGAGGGGTCGCCACACGCGCCGAGCAGCAGCGCACCGGCCAGCAGCACCCCCACGATCCACGGCTTCCGCATCCAGCAACTCCCGCCCCGGCAACCGAAAACGGTTCCCCAGGCAAGCACAGGCGGGCCCAAGGGGGAAGGCCCGGAACGGAGTTCAGTGTTCGCCCAGCAAAGGGGAGCCGCCCGGGGGAGTTCCGGCACGGGCTCGCGCGATGCGGGGATGCCACATTCATCGCACGAGCCCGTGCCGGAACGGATCAGATCCGGTCGGCCGCGATCAGCAGATACTGGAAGCTGCCGTTCTTGTACGCGGTCAGGAACGTGTCCTCGATGCCCGTCACCAGGTGGTCGGCCTGCCGGCGCAGCTCCCAGTACGGGATGGTGTCGGCCGTGAGGTCCTGCACATGGACGGGGACCAGCCGGTGGCGTGCCATCGCCCGGAAGTACTCCGAGCGCGAGTGGATGTCGCAGATGTAGTGGGCGTTGATCAGGGACACCTCGCGCGAGGCACGCCCGTAGGTGTCGTTGTAGCAGCCGGTGACGACGACATAGCGTCCGCCGCGGCGCAGCAGCCGGGCGTGCTCGGCGAACAGCAGCTCCAGCTCGACGTACATCGTCGACTCGTTGTTCCACGACGCGGCGTACGCGCCGGTCGTGAAGCCGGTGTCGAGCATGTTGCGGTGGTGGTAGCGCACCCGGTCGTCGATGCCCCGCCTGCGGGCCTGTTCGGTGGCGAACTCCGCCTGCTTCGCGGAGATCGTCACGCCGTCCGCGTGGCAGCCGTACCGCAGATGCGCCACGACACTGCCGCCGCCGCGCCCGCACCCGGCGTCGAAGACGCGGTCGGCGGGGGAGAGGGGTCCGAGGTGGGCGGCGAGGAGTTCCGCCTGGGAGTGTTCCAGGCGGTGCAGTTCGGCGGTGATCCGCTCGCGGCGCAGGGCCGGGTCGGGCTCGTCGAGGACCGACCGGTCGGCCGGTCCGACGCCGTAGTGGTGGTGGTAGAGGTCGTCGAGCTTTCCGAGTTCGAGGTTGACCGGGTTCTCCTCGGCGTTCCAGTAGTCAGCGACACGGTCCTGGTACGTCGACTGGGTGGGTGCGATGGTCAACTGTCACTCCTCGTAGGATTGGTGACGGAACGTCAAGTGAGCGGGGGGACTACCAGTAGTTGGGCAGGTGGTAGCGGTGGGTGTTGGTGGCGTGCCACTCGTGGTTGCCGGCCACCCAGTCGGACAGACCCCGGGCGTAGCGCTCGACCAGCGGTGAGGTGGCGGACAGCAGGGCGGACTCGTCCTCGAACGCGGCCATGATCTCGTTGTGGATCTCCACGGCCTTGAGATAGGCCGCCTTGAGGCCGCAGCGCTCGTCGGCCGCGATCACCACCGGCAGATTGAGGTGGGTGGGGCCGCTCGCCAGCTCCTTGGTGAAGGAGTACAGGTCGTTGACGAGGGTGGTGGCGTTGCAGGCGAGTGCGGTGATCCGCTGGATCTCGGGGCGGGCGTAGAGCGCCTCGGGCAGTTCGTAGCCGTCCACGGCGTCGACGATCGACAGACAGGGCCGGAAGTTGTTGAACTGCCGCATCACCAGGTACTCCCACACCCGTGGCATGTGGCCGATCTCGGACCAGGCGGCCTCGGCGAGATACCCGAGGTGCAGCCGGGCGATGTCGTGCACGAACCGGTCGGTCTGGCTGGGGGTGGCGAGGACGGCGTAGTCCTTGAGCGCGAAGTGGTACGAGCGCAGCGGCCCGTCGGCCTGCACTCCGTGCAGCCACTGCTCTTGGAGCCCGGGCGGGCCGTGGTAGGGGTCGAGCGCCGACTGCGCCATGATCAGTCGGCCGCCCAGTCCGCGCGCGGAGCCGCCCCGGCCCTCGTCCTCCTCGCAGTAGACGCTGTCGACGAGGTTCTCCGCCAGCAGCAGCTTGCCGGCGACGGTCAGGCGCTCCAGGTCGGTCGCCGCCGGATGCTGCAGGACCACGGCCCGGCCGAACTGGAAGCCGCCGAACTCCCCCGACCAGGCGTCGGGGAACAGGTCGAGGCCGCGGGCCCAGGCCTCCAGTCTGCGGTCGACCTCCCGCACCTTCTCCGGGTCGGCGGGAGCGACCTGCCGGTACCTGAGCCCGGGGATCGCGCCGCCGCGCCGGGCGCGCAGGCTGCCGGCCAGGTTCGGCGGGCCCGGCAGGGCCGACGGGGACGCGGGGGAGGGCATCGCGTGCTCCACCTCAGTCGACCGTCCGGCCGATCTGGACGTTCTCCAGGATGCCCGCCGCGTCCGGCACCAGGATGGCCAGCGAGTAGTAGGCCGTCACCAGGTAGCTGATGATCGCGGCGCGGTCGATGCCCATGAACCGTACGTTCAGGCCCGGTTGGTACTCCTCGGGGATACCGGTCTGGTACAGGCCGATCACGCCCTGGTCGGACTCACCGGTGCGCAGCGCGATGATGCTGCTGGTGTGCCGGTCGCTGACCGGGATCTTGTTGCAGGGAAAGATCGGGACGCCCCGCCAGGCGGGGATCTCGTGCCCCTCGACGGTCGCCGTGCCCGGCACCAGACCGCGCCGGTTGCACTGCCGGAAGAAGGCCGCGATCGCCTTCGGATGGGCGAGGAACACCTTGGTCCTGCGGCGCATGGACAGCAGCTCGTCCATGTCGTCCGGGGTCGGCGGTCCCGTGAAGGTGCTGATGCGCTGGCCGTAGTCGACGTTGTGCAACAGCCCGAACTCCCGGTTGTTGACCAGCTCCCACTCCTGTCGTTCGCGGATCTCCTCGACGGTCAGGCGCAGTTGCTGCTCGGTCTGGTTCATCGGGTTGTTGTAGAGGTCGGTCACGCGGGTGTGGACCCGCAGCACGGTCTGGGTGAGCGACAACTCGTACTCGCGCGGGGCGAGATCGTAGTTGACGAAACCGCCGTTGATCGTCGGCTCACCGACGTGGCCGGCCTGCACGGGCACGTCGGCCTCGCCCTTGCGGTTCATCGGCAGGTTCTGCCGCTCGGCGAACGCGTTCAGATGCGCGGCCAGCGAGGGCACCCGGTCGGTGAACTCCGTGACGACGTCCCAGGGCAGCACCAGCAGTACGCCCGCGGTCTCCGCCCGGACCGAGGTCAGCCACAGCGGATCGGGCCGGCCGATCGCCTCGTCGCCCATCTGATCGCCGTCGCACACGACACCGACGATCTCCTCCTCGCCGTACTTGCCCTCCGTGTAGCGGGTGAAGCGGCCGTGCACCACGAGATAGGTCTCCGTGACCGGTCGCCCGGCCTCGAACAGCACCTGGCCGGCCCGGACTTCGCGGACCCGGAACCGGGTCGCCACCTCCCTGAGCACCTCGGTGTCGGAGTACCCGCGCAGCACCGGCAGTTCGGTGAGCGTCTCGGGGATGACCTTGATGTCGTCGGCGCCGTTCTGCTCGAACTGCACCCGCCCGCGGCCGATCCGCAGCTGCAGACGCCGGTTGACCCGGTAGGTGCCGCCCTTGACGTCCACCCAGGGCAGCGAGCGCAGCAGCCAGCGCGAACTGATCGCCTGCATCTGTGGTTCGGACTTGGTCGTCGTGGCGAGCTGACGCGCCGCCTGCGTGCTGAGACTGGTCAGTTGGGCTTCGGCGGCGGATTCGGGGACGGGGTCGTCGGTGGCGGGGGCGCTTTCGGGGGCGGACACGTTCCCTCCCTGAGGGTGGACAGGGGTGAGCGGAGTGGTCGGTGAGGAAGGCGGGCCGTAGCGGCTGACAGGTGCGCACCGCATGTACAAGGCAACAGCCCTTGATCGAGACCCGGTACGGCGTGAAGGGGGCGGTTTCCGTTACCGGCGGTGCACATCTCGCGACCTCGCCGGCCGCGCAGGGCCGTCACGATCCCGCGCAGGTCGGCCTCTGGTGCACGCTGGGCGCACAGGGCGTACGACCGCCTCGACCTGGCGCTCAGGAGAGGTCGTTCACCAGTACGGCGGCTCCGTCGAAACGCCCCGCCTTCAGGTCCCGCAGCGCCTGATCCGCGCCCGACAGGGGATAGGTGTGCGTGGTGGCATGCACGCCGTGCCGGGCGGCGAGGGCGAGGAACTCCCGCCCGTCCGCACGGGTGTTGGAGGTGACGCTGCGCACCTGCTTCTCGTAGAACAGCTCGGTCTCGTAGTGCAGCGGAGGTGTGTCGCTGAGGTGGATGCCGGCGATGGAGAGGATGCCGCCGCGGTCGAGCGCGCGCAGCGCGACCGGGACCAGATCGCCGACCGGCGCGAAAAGGATCGCGCTGTCCAAGGGCTCGGGCGGCATCGCGTACGCGTCCTGCGCCGAGGCGGCGCCCAGGTCCAGCGCCAGCCGCCGGGCCGCCGCCCCGCGCGTCAGGACGTGCACGGTGGCGCCCTCGGCCAGCGCCACCTGCGCACACAGATGAGCGCTGCCGCCGAACCCGTACAGACCCAGCCGCCCGCCCGGCGGCAGCCCCGCCCGCCGCAGCGCCCGGTAGCCGATGATCCCGGCGCACAGCAGGGGAGCGACGGCCACGTCGGACAGGGCGTCCGGCAGCCGGTAGGCGAAGGCGGCGGGTACGGTCGTGTACTCCGCGTAACCACCGTCGGCGTCCCAGCCGGTGTACCGCGAGGACGGGCAGAGGTTCTCGGCCCCGCGCGAGCAGTACGCGCACGTGCCGTCCGTATGCCGCAGCCACGCCACCCCCACCGGGTCACCGACCGCGAACCCCGCCACCTTCGCCCCGCACCCGGCCACCACGCCCGCCACCTCGTGCCCGGGCGTCACTCCGGCCCGGCGCACCGGCAGGTCACCCTCCGTGACATGCAGATCGGTGCGGCACACCCCGCACGCCCGCACACGCACGAGCAACTCGTCGTCACCGGGCTTTGGGACCGGCTTCTCCACGAACCGGAGGCCGCCCTCCTCGACCGGTCCGGGTGCCACCACCGACCACGCGTGCATCGTCCCGTTCGTCATCCCGCACCTCGTCCGCAGCGCCGAAACCCCGCCACGACCAGTCTGGAACGGACGCGACCGTTCGGCGCGCGCTTCGGCGGACGGATGACTAGCGTGAGGAAACGGACCAAGCGTCGATTCGGGAGGGCCGCAGCCATGGCCGTACAACCTGAAGGAACCCCCTGTTGGGCCGATGCGATGTTCGACGACGTCGAGGGAGCCAAGAGCTTCTACGGCGACGTCCTCGGCTGGACCTTCGGCGAGGCGTCGTCGGAGTACGGCAACTACACACAGGCCTACGTGGACGGCAAGACGGTCGCCGCCGTCGTACCGCCGATGACCGGCCAGGAGGGCCAGTCGCAGTGGTGCCTCTACTTCGCCTCGCCGGACGCCGCCGCGACCGCCGCGAGGATCCGGGAGCACGGCGGCGAGGTGCTGATGGAGCCGATGCAGGTCGGCGAGTTCGGCACCATGTGCCTGGGCCGTGAGCCAAGCGGCGCCGTCTTCGGTGTGTGGCAGGCCGGCACCCACGAGGGCTTCGAGGTGACGGCCGTGCCGGGCGCCTACGGGTGGGCCGAGGTCTTCACCCGCGAACCCGAGAAGACCGACGCGTTCCTCCGCGCCGTCTTCCCGTACACGGCACAGCAGATCGTCGACGACGCGGTCGACTTCCGCCTGTTCAACCTCGGCGACACCACGGTCCTCGGCCGGATGCGGATGGGCGACGAGTTCCCGCCCGAGATCCCGTCGTACGTCAACCTGTACTTCGTGGTCGACGACTGCGACGACGCGGTGTCCAAGGCGACCAAGCTCGGCGGCACCCTGCGCTTCGGGCCGATGGACAGCCCGTACGGCCGTTTCGCGGCGCTCAGCGACCCGCAGGGCGCGAGCTTCTCGGTGATCGACATCGCGACGACCGAGGGTGAGCTGCCGAAGACCGAGGACGTGTCCTAGACCCTGCCGGAGGCCCCGTCCGTCCGTGGCATGATCGAGCCCATGCGTGAACGTGTGGTGGCCGCGTGCGACGGGGCCTCGAAGGGAAATCCGGGACCGGCGGCCTGGGCGTGGGTGGTCTCCGACGACTCCGAGACCCCGGCCCGCTGGGAGGCCGGACCGCTCGGCAGGGCCACCAACAACGTCGCCGAACTCACCGCGCTGGAGCGGCTGTTGGCGTCCACCGACCCGGGCGTGCCGCTCGAGGTGCGGATGGACTCGCAGTACGCGATGAAGGCCGTCACCACCTGGCTGCCGGGCTGGAAGCGCAACGGCTGGAAGACCTCCGGCGGCAAGCCGGTCGCCAACCAGGAACTGGTCGTGCGCATCGACGAGTTGCTCGACGGCCGCTCCGTCGAGTTCCGCTACGTCCCCGCCCACCAGGTCGACGGCGATCCGCTCAACGACTTCGCCGACCGCGCCGCCAGCCAGGCGGCCGTCGTCCAGGAACCCGCGGGCAGCGACCTCGGCTCACCGGTGCCGCCGCCCTCCCCGGACACCCCGAAGGCGTCCGCGCCGCGCCGGAAGCCCGGCACGGCGCGGAAGAACGGCGGCTCCTCCTCGCGCACCATCAAGGCCAAGTTCCCCGGCCGCTGTCCGTGCGGCCGTTCCTACGCGGCGGGCGAGTCCATCGCCAAGAACGCGCAGGGCTGGGGGCACCCGGAGTGCCGTACGGCGGAGGCCGGTTGACCGGCGCCGGTCAGGTGATCACGCAGCATCACCTTGGTGCGGTCGTCGTCGAGGCGGCCCGTTTCCAGGCAGTCGGCCGGAGTGGTCGGCGTCCCACCTGCTGCTGCCACGGCCACCGGTAATCCTTGGGTGAATGGCAATTCACCGGCTAGGGTGAATTGCCATTCACCCTTTTGTTTCCCGTGCCACCCGCTGGAGTGCCGATGGAGCAGCCCGCACCGATGGTCGAGCCCTTCGGACAGAGGGCCCTGCGGACCCGGCTCACGGTCCCGGTGCTGGCGTTCGGCGGCACGCTGATGGCCGTCATGCAGACCGTCGTCGTGCCGCTCCTGCCCGACCTGCCCCGGCTGACCGGCGCCTCCGCGGGCACCGTCTCCTGGATGGTCACCGCCACCCTGCTGGCCGGCGCCGTCCTCACCCCGGTCCTCGGCCGGGCCGGTGACATGTACGGCAAGAAGCGGGTGCTGATGGCGGCGCTCGGCCTGATGACCGTCGGCTCCGTCACCTGCGCCCTGTCCTCGGACATCGGCGTGCTGATCGCGGCCCGCGCGCTGTCCGGCGCCGCCTCCGCCGTCGTACCGCTGTCCATCAGCATCCTGCGGGACGAGCTGCCGCCCGAGCGCCGCGGCAGTGCGGTGGCCCTGATGAGCTCGACCGTAGGCATCGGCGCCGCGCTGGGCCTGCCCGCCGCCGCGCTGATCATCCAGTACGCGAACTGGCACGTCATGTTCTGGGTGACCGCGGCCCTGGGCGCCCTGGGCGTGTCGATGGTCTGGTGGGCGGTCCGCGAGTCGCCCCTCCGGGAGCCGGGCCGCTTCGACGTGCTGGGCGCACTGGGGCTCGCCGTGGGACTGATCTGCCTGCTGCTGGGGGTGTCCCAGGGCGGCCAGTGGGGATGGGGGAGCCCGCGGATCGTGGCGCTGTTCGCCGGTGCCGTGGTCGTGCTCGCCCTGTGGTGGTGGCAGCAGCTGAAGGCCCAACGGCCGCTGGTGGACCTGCGGTTGGTGTCCAGGCCGAAGGTGGGCCTGTCCCATGTGGCCGCGCTCTTCACCGGGTTCGCCTTCTACGCCAACTCCCTGGTCACCGCCCAGCTCGTGCAGGCGCCCAAGGCCACCGGCTACGGGCTCGGCCTGTCCATCGTCGGCACCGGCCTGGTGCTGCTGCCGGGCGGCTTCATCATGCTGCTGTTCTCACCCGTCTCGGCCCGCATCTCGACGGCCCGGGGGCCCCGCATCACGCTGGCCCTCGGCGCGCTGATCATCGCGTGCGGGTACGCGGTGCGTATCGCCGACAGCCGCGACCTCTGGATGATCATGGTGGGCGCGGCGGTCGTCGGCACCGGCACGACTCTGGCGTACTCGGCGCTGCCCACCCTCATCCTGCACGCCGTCCCGGCCTCCCAGACCGCGTCCGCCAACGGCGTGAACGTCCTGATGCGCACCATCGGCCAGGCCACCTCCAGTGCCGCCGTGGCCGCCGTCCTGGTGCACCACACCAGCCCGGTCGGCGGAGTGCCGGTGCCCACGCTGCACGGCTATCTGATGGCGTTCACCATCGCCGGCGCCGTCGCCCTCGCCGCGAGCGCGACGGCCCTGACCATCCCCGGTGACGCCGGCCGGCGCGGGACACGCCGGGCCCGTGGCCGTGCCCAGGGCGCCCGTGACGAGGCGCTGGAGGGAGCATGAGTGCCGTGAGCACTCCCCCCACCACCGGCGCACCCGTCCGCCGGGACGCCGAGGCCACCAAGACGGCCATCCTCAAGGCCGCCCGCCATCTGCTGGCCCGGCACGCCCACGCCGACATCACCCTCAAGGCGGTCGCCGAACGCGCCGGTGTCAGCGCGCCGTTGATCCTGAAGTACTTCGGCAACAAGGACGCCCTGTTCGCCCGTGTCATGTCCTTCGAGGCCGACGCGGACGCCCTGCTCGACGCCCCGCTGGACGAGCTGGGCCGGCACATGGTCCGGCATGTCCTGGTCAGCCAGTCCCAGCTCGGCGCCGACCCGCTCCTGCGTATCGTCTTCGCGCCCCTGCACGCCGAACAGGGCGACATCCTGCGCGCCAACTTCCGCACCCAGGTCACCGAACGCCTCACCGCCCGCCTGGCCGGCCCCGACGCGGGCCTGCGTGCCGAACTCGCCGTGGCCGCCCTGCTCGGCCTCGGCGTGATCTACGGCCTCGCCCGCGGCCCCCAGGTCCGGACGGCCGCGATCGACGACATCGTGGAGCGCTACGCCCCCCTCGTCCAGGAACACCTCACGCCAGGAACCCCGCGACCGTAGCCACGAACCGCTCGGCGTCGTCGAGCCACGGGAAGTGCCCGGCGCCCGGCTGCACCACGCACTCGCCCTTCGGGAAGAGCCCGGCGAACTCGGCGACCATGGGCGCGGGGGAGTTGAGGTCGACCTCACCGGCCAGCAGGAGCACCGGGGCCTCGAAGCGGGCGAGTTCGGCCCGGGCGGCGGCAGGGTCGAAGGCTCCTTCGGCGCCGAAGACGGCCGCTGCCTCCTGGTTCCGCTGCGAGGCGCCGGCGGCGTGATGGGCACGTGCCCGCTCGTCCCAACGGCCGTACAGGAAAGGCGCGATGGCGTCCCAGCTGTCGGGCGTCGCCCGGCCCGAGGTGATGTCCTGCAGGGCGGCGAACGCCGTCGGGAACCATGGCTCCTCGCGGCGCAGTCGCGCGGTCTCCCGCCGTACCTCCGGCGGCACTCCGAGCCCGACGGCCACCGCGCTCGGCGTGATCAGGGCGAGCCGGTTCACGCGCTCCGGGTACCGGGCCGCATACAGCACGGCCGGGTTCGTCCCGGCGGAATGCCCGAGCAGGTCCACGGCATCCAGGCCCAAGTGCTCGCGCAGGGCCTCGACATCCTCGACCAGCCGGTCGCAGCGGTAGGTGGCCGGGTCCTCCGGGACCGCGGAGTCGCCGGTGCCCCGCAGATCCAGCAGCACGAGCCGGCGGTGCGCGGACAGGCCGCCGAACTCGCCCAGGTAGGCGGACGCCTGCATCGGCCCGCCCGGCAGACAGATCACGGGTGGGCCGTCGTCGCCGAGGACGTGGTAGGCGAGCTCGGTTCCGTCGGGCGCGATGAAGGCAGTCATGATCGGGAGCCTTTCAGCGGCGCCCGAGGACGGCAACCCCCTGAGCGAACAGCCGGTCGAGGAAGGCGTTGCCGAAGACATGGTGCGGGTCGAGCCGGTCCAGGACCCCGGCCGCCTGCCCCCACACCGCGTCGCCGAACGACGCGGGAATCGTCCTATCCAGCACGTCCTCGTCGCTCCAGACGGCGTCATCGGTGTACGCCCAGCCCTTGGACCACTCGACCCGGGTCAGCGCGCGCTCGTCGTCGAAACCGTGCAGCAGGAACTGCTCCAACTCCCGCAGAAACGCCTCCGCGTACGGTGTTCCGGGCAGTGTCAGGACGTCCAGCCACACGGCCGTGTCCCACTCGGAGTGCGCCTGGCTCTGCCGCAGGGCGGAGAGCAACGGGGCGTGGGCACCGTCGAGTTCGGCGTCCGCCGGGTCGTCGAGGCCGGTCACCCGGATCTCCACCGAGCCGTTGACCGGGAAGCGCCCGAGGGCGGCGTACGCCGTGAGCCGCTCCCGGTAGAAGGACGTGAACTCTGCCACCACGCGCTGGACTTGGGACCGTGTGGTGAGCACGGCATACCCGTTCGCCGTCACCCTGAGCGTCGTCGGCTTGATGTACAGGAGCGTGTTCTTCGACGGGCCCCAGATGTCCGCGGACAGTGTCGCCAGGAGCCCGGCCGTGGCCACATCGGACTGCGCGTTGCCCAGCACCGGAGCCAGATACCAGGCCGCCCCCGAGGTCATCCGCCCGACCAGGTCCGCCACCACGGTCGGCACGTTGTCGGAGAACGGATAGTTGTACGGCGAGGTCACGTGCCGTGAGGTGAGCGGCTTCGTCGGAGCCACGCTCCACACCTTGAACCACGGGAACTCGGTGAAGGCGAACCAGATCGCCTCGACCCGCCCCGCCTCCTCCAGAAAGCTCGTGAGAGTGCGCCCGTCGGAGCCCGGCGCGGCGAAGAGTTCGGCGGCCGGGATGTCCGTACGGCTCAGGCATCGCAGATTGACGTTCGCGCCCACGCGCAGCACGACCTCGGTCACCAGCGAGCGGCCGAGATGGGTGAGCAGGGCGGCACAGTCCGCCTCGTCGCGGTCGTACGTCCGCAGCACGTACGACCCGGCGCCCTCGTCCCACACGACCGCCGTCAGCGACAGCACCAGATTGCTGAGCGAACCGTATGTGTGCCCCGGCAGCCGCTCCTCGTCCTTCGCCGGTACGGCGGAGCCGTGCGCGTCGATGGCGAGCGCGCCGCCCAGCGTGAGATCGCCGGGAGCGGGCGCGGCGGTGACGCCGAGGCCGTGCTCCTCCAGGTAGGTGAGGAGGCCCTCCAGGGTGACTCCGGTGCCGGCGCGCACGGCGGTCGGGGAGTCGAGGGAGAGGCCGGTGAGGTGCGGGGCGGTGTCGACGAGGAGGACCTTCGCGTCCGAGGACGTGCCCTCGGTGATCGTCAGCGGCGACCAGCCGTGCGAGGAACCCCGGGCGCGGACCGTCCAGCCGTGCCCCCAGGCCCAGTTGACGACATCGACCACCTGGGCGGGGTTCGTCGGGGCGCAGGCCCACAGGCCGTCGGCGGTGATCTCGCCGACCCAGTTGCGGTACGCCGAGCGGTACAGGTCGACGTCGGCAGGGAAGTCCGGCAACTCCTGTGCCGCGACCGCCGGATCGGCGGCGATCAGGACCGGCACGGCGGCCAGGGCGGCGGCCGAGAGCAGGAAGCCGCGGCGGCTCCAGGACGGGTCGTCGGAAGCCTCGGCGGGATGGTTGCTCACTGAACGATCAGTCACGGGGGCCACGCTAGGCGTGCCTTGACACGAGTCCACCCTCTGCCCAATCACCGCACTCATGTGAGTGAACAATTCACCGGTCCCGCACCGGAGCGGCCCATTCCGCGCTCGGGCGTGACGGATGACAGACTGACGCCATGGACGAGCGCACTTTCGGTAGGTCTGATCAGCACGCATCCGTCATCGGTCTCGGCACCTGGCAGCTGGGCGCCGACTGGGGAGACGTCGACGACAAGGAAGCCCTGGCGGTGCTGGAGGCGGCGGCCGAGGCGGGGGTGACCTTCTTCGACACCGCCGACGTCTACGGCGACGGGCGCAGCGAGCAGACCATCGCCGCGTTCCTCGCGGGCCGCCCGGACCTGCATGTACTGGTCGCCACCAAGATGGGCCGTCGGGTCGACCAGATCCCGGAGAACTACGTCCTCGACAACTTCCGCGCCTGGAACGACCGTTCGCGGCGCAATCTCGGCGTCGACCGCATCGACCTGGTCCAGCTGCACTGTCCGCCCACGCCCGTCTACTCCACGGACGAGGTCTTCGACGCGCTCGACACCCTCGTCGAGGAGGAGCGGATCGCCCAGTACGGCGTCAGCGTGGAGACCTGCGCGGAGGCGCTGACCGCGATCGCCCGGCCGGGTGTGGCGAGCGTGCAGATCATCCTCAACCCGTTCCGGATGAAGCCCCTGCGCGAGGTGCTCCCGGCCGCCCAGAAGGCCGGCGTCGGCATCATCGCCCGCGTCCCGCTCGCCTCGGGCCTGCTGTCGGGCAAGTACACCAAGGACACCGTCTTCCCGGACAACGACCACCGCACCTACAACCGGCACGGCGAGGCCTTCGACCAGGGCGAGACCTTCTCCGGCGTCGACTACGCGACCGGCGTCGAGGCCGCCGTGGAGTTCGCCGCTCTCGCCCCCGAGGGATACACCCCGGCCCAGCTGGCCCTGCGCTGGATCGTCCAGCAGCCCGGTGTCACCACCGTGATCCCCGGCGCCCGCTCGCCCGAGCAGGCCAGCGCGAACGCGGCCGCCGCCAGGCTGCCGGATCTCTCCGACGAGACCCTCGCCGCGATCGGCGACCTCTACGACCGCCGGATCAAGGACCAGGTCGAAGGCCGCTGGTAACCGCCCGCGGCCCGCTCACGGCTCCAGGAGCAGCTGCCGTTCCTGTTCCTGGTCGCCGGAGACCGTGCCCTGGTCCTGGGCGGTGAACGCCTGATTCAGGGCGTCGTGCGCCTTCGCCACCGCCTCCGGAGCGCCCTGCACGGTCACCGTCACCGCCCCGGACAGGTGACCGGTGCCCACGGGAGCGGCGGACGGCGGGGCGCCCGCCGGATCGTGCTCGAACCTCGCCGTGTGGACCGTCACCCGGTCGTCGGCGGGCAGCTCCTCCTTCGCATTCCCGAAGGAGGGCTCCAGGACCCGCACGACGGCGCGGGCGTCGTCGGCGGTGGCGCCGCTGAGGGTGAGCGTGAGCTCGGTGCCGGACATGGTCGTGGACTCCTCGGATGGTCGTCGTAGGCCGTCCGCTCCGTGTAACCGCCGTGTGATCGCCCAAACAGTGGTCGTTTCCCGCCCGGCCCGGTCAATTCCGTGCGAACCGGGAACCCGGTCGGGGAAGAGACACGGGTCGACCGAGCGGGAGGAACCTTGACGGGCTCCAAGAGCGGTGCGGACGTGAACGAGTGGGGCCGGCACGAGACCGAGGAGGAGAGAGCCGACCGCAAGTGGGGCGAGCTGATCCAGGAGGTCCGGGTCGCCCAGACCGGGGTGCAGATCCTGTTCGGCTTCCTGCTCACCGTGGTGTTCCAGCAGAAGTACGCCTCGCTGGAACACACCGACAAGACCATCTACATCGTCACGGTGATCCTGGGTGCCGCCGCGACCGGGGCGCTGATCGGACCCGTGTCCCTGCACCGCCTGGTGTCCGGGCAGCGGGTCAAGGCGGAGGCCGTCGAATGGGCCTCCCGGATGACCTACGTCGGCCTGGTGCTCCTCCTCGCCACCATGACCTCCTCGCTCCTGCTGATCCTCCGGGTCGCGACCCACAACGGGGCCGTGCCCTGGATCGTCACGGGAGTCGTCGCGTGGTACGTGCTGTGCTGGTATGCGATCCCGCTGTGGACCCGGCACCGGCATACGCCGGAGTGACCCCGAGGGTGTCGAGCTGCCGGTCGTGCGCCCGGGACAGCACCAGCACCGACACCGTGGCGCCGATCAGCGCGCAGAACATGTCCCACTGTGTGTCCCACACATCGCCCTGCGTGGCCAGGAAGGCGTCCGCGGAGTGTCCGCCGACCACCGCGGCCAGCCACTCCAGCATCTCGAACACGGCACTGAAGGCGAGGCACGCACACACGGTGAGCGGGGCCAGCCAGCGGCTGCCGCGCAGCGGCGAGGTACGGCTGAGCAGCTCCCGTACCAGCACCGCCGGGACGAAGCCCTGCATGAGGTGGCCGAAGCGGTCGTACGGGTTGCGGTCCAGGCCGAAGGTGTCCCGCACCCAGTCGCCGAGCGGCACCTGCGCGTAGGTGTAGTGGCCGCCCACCGCCAGCACCATGGCGTGCACGGCCAGCAGGCAGCACAGCAGGTTCGTCAGCGGGAAGCGCCGCCAGGCGATCACCACGAGTGGCAGGCCGACCAGCACCCACACGGTCTCCAGGAACCAGGTCGTGCGGTCGCGCGCCCCAGGCCGACACGGCCATGCCCAGCACCACGAGGGCGGCGAGCACGGCGGGCAGCTGCCGTCGCGGGACGGCGGAGTGCACAACAGCGGTCATGGGGGCTCCTCATAATCAGGAGCCCCCATGCTGGTCGAGCGGGTGGGCGGTGGCATGAGTACGGCTACTCAGCCCCGCCCGGTCGGGACGCTCAGTCCGTGGCGCCGCGCAGCGCGGTCAGGCACGAGTCGATGGCCTGCTGGAGCTCCTCCAGGCGCTGCACCATGTCGTCCTCGACGAACTCCTGCACATCGTCGAAGGTCAGCTCCTCGAAGGCCTTCGTCGCCTTCTGCAGGCTGCTGTAGAACCTGGTCCGCCGCTCCTGGACGCGCAGTTCGGGGTCCGACTCGACCGTCTCAGCGACAAGGGACTTCAGGGTGTCGTAGGCCTCGGAGGCCCACTCGCCGGTGTCCTCGTCCTCGTCGAGCTCGTCGATGAGCGAGAGGTGCCGCTCGGCCTCCTGACGCAGGTCGACCGGTGCGTCGATGGTCTGCCCCGCCGGGGTCTTGACCTGGCCGGACTCGGCGATCTGGCGCACATAGCCGATCCGGTCGGCGGCCCGGCTCTCGGTGGCCACCGCCTTCTTCAGGTCGTCGGTGCGGACGACGTCCCGAGCCAACTCGGCCTGCAGCTCCGGGTCTTCGCGCACCCGGTCGAGCAGCGCCTGGCGGGCCGCCCGGGCCGTGGACGGGTCGGCGAGGATCGCGGCGCGCAGCGCGGTGGGGTTCTCGGCCACTTCGAGGGCCTTGGTGGGGCGGATGCCCTCGGCCTCGGCGGCCTCGCCGATGGCGGTGCCCCGCTCGGAGGTGGCGCTGTTGCGGGAGACGTAGTAGGTCAGCCACACGTCGGCGTCCGGCAGCTCCACCTCCTGGCCCGGCTGCAGCGCCTCGAAGTGCGGCACCATGCCGTCGTCGGCGGCCCGGTCCCAGGCCTTGTAGTAGCGCATCACGCGCTCCGGGGAGCACCCGGCCAGCTCCGCGAACTCCTTCGCGGACACCTTCGGCGTCTCCTCCGCGCCCTGGCCGCCGGGCCGGACGCTGCGCGCCACCATCAGGCCGAAGGCCCAGCCGCCGGTGCGCGCGTAGACCCCGAACTCCCGGGCGTCTCGCGCCACCAGGTCGGACAGGGGCGCGGGGGACGGCTCAGAGGTCTCAGACGCCTCGGACGGGTCGATCGCCAGTGTCACCGATGACTCTCCTGTGCAAAGCTTGTCGGACTGCAGAAGTGCAGACCGGCAGCCTATAGGCACCCGTTGGTCATGGTTTGCCGGGGCTCGGTGCGCCGACGCGCCGACCGTCAGCCGAACGCGTCGTGCAGCGCGGGCAGCAGGGTCTTCTCCGCCCAGTCCAGATACGCCGGCTGGGACTCTCCGCCGATCTGCACGAGTGCGATCTCCCCGAACCCGGCATCGGCGTACGGCCGTACCGCCTCGACGAAGTCGTCGGGGTCGTCGCCGCACGGAATCGACGAGGCGATGTCGTCGGTGGTGACGTACTGGGTGGCCGATTCGAACGAATCCGGGTGCGGCAGCTCGGAGTTGACCTTCCAGCCGCCGCCGAACCAGCGGAACTGCGCGTGCGCGCGCCGCACGGCCGTGTCCCGGTCGGGGTCGTAGCAGACGGGCAGCTGGCCCACCCGCGGCTTGCCCTCGCCGCCGTGCTCGTCGAACGACGTCAGCAGCCCCTCCTCGGGCTCGGTGGCGATGACCAGGTCGGCCAGCCGGCCCGCGAGGGCGCAGGACTGTTCGCCGGAGACGGCGATGCCGATGGGTGGCGGCTGGTCCGGGAGGTCCCACAGCCGGGCCGACTCCACGTCGAAGTGTGTGCCGCGATGGTTGACATGACCGCCCTTGAAGAGCGCCCGGATGATCTCGACCGCTTCCTCCAGCATCTCGTGGCGTACGTCGACCGACGGCCAACCGCCGCCCACCACATGCTCGTTGAGGTTCTCCCCGGAGCCGAGGCCCAGCCGGAACCGGCCCTCGGACAGCAGCTGCATCGTCGCCGCCTTCTGCGCGACGACCGCCGGGTGGTAGCGGACGGTCGGACACGTCACATACGTCATCAGCGGAATGCGCGTGGTCGCCTGGGCCGCCGCGCCCAGCACGCTCCAGGCGTAGGGCGAGTGGCCCTGCGAGCGCAGCCACGGAAAGTAGTGGTCCGAGGTCACCGAGAAGTCGTAACCGGCCTCCTCGGCCCGTACCAGATGGTCGACCAGCTCACGGGGGCCGGCCTGTTCCGTCATCATCGTGTATCCGATGCGCACCATGGCCGCCGGGTATCCTGCCTCGGCGACGGAAAACGGGCCTGGATCCGCGGTGGATCACCGAGGAGGATGTGGTCATGAGTGCTCGCCCGTTGCCCTCCGCCACCCCCGCCGCCCAGGGCGTCGACGCCGCCGGCGTCCACGCCTTCCTCGACGCCCTCGAAGCCGCCCCGGACATCGAGCCGCACAGCCTGATGATCCTGAGACACGGCCGGCTCGTGGCGTCGGGCTGGTGGGCGCCGTACACCCCGGAACGCCCCCACCTGCTGTACTCGCTCAGCAAGAGCTTCACGGCGACGGCCGCCGGGCTCGCGGCGGCCGAGGGGCTGCTCCGGTTCGACGATCCGGTGATCTCGTACTTCCCGGAGTTCGAGGCGGACATCACCGACCCGCGCAGCCGCGCGATGCTCGTCCGGCATGTGGCGTCCATGTCCAGCGGGCACGAGGCCGAGACGCTGGACCGGGCGCTCGCCGCCGACCGCGCGGAGCTGGTGCGCGGCTTCCTGCTGGTGCGGCCCGACCGCGACCCGGGGACCGTCTTCGCCTACAACCAGCCCACGACGTACACCCTCGCGGCGATCGTGCAGCGCGTCACGGGTCAGTCGCTGACCGCGTATCTCCGTCCTCGCCTGTTCGATCCGCTCGGCATCGGCGAGGCGGCCTGGCTGCACGACCGGGCCGGCCGGGAGCTCGGCTTCAGCGGGCTGCACGCCTGCACCGACGCCATCGCGCGGCTGGGACAGCTGTATCTGCAGGACGGGGTCTGGGAGGGGGAGCGGCTGCTGCCCGAGGGGTGGGTGGCCGAGGCGACGCGCCCGCACATCGACAATTCCGGCGCCGGTCCGGCGGTGTCGGACTGGCAGCAGGGCTATGGCCTCCAGTTCTGGATGGCGCGCCACGGCTACCGCGGCGACGGGGCGTTCGGGCAGTTCTGCCTGGTGCTGCCCGAGCACGACGCGGTCATCGCGACCACGGCGGCGACCGAGCAGATGCAGCAGGTGCTCGACCTGGTCTGGGAGCACCTGCTGCCCGCCTTCGGACCCGAGTCGCTCACCGGCCGGGACGACGAGGACACGGCCCTGCGGGAGCGCCTCGCCCGGCTCGCCCTGCCGCCGGCCGCCGGGAAGCCCGCCTCGCCCGGGCGGACGGCGGACTGGCGCGCCGAGTTCACTCCGTACGGCGGCACCTGCGCCGACGTGCCGAAGTTGACCTCGGTCGCCGTGACGTCGGGCCCCGACGGCTGGAGTCTCACGCTCACCGAGGACGGCCACCCGCTGGATCTGCGTTTCGGGGAGGCCGGCTGGATCGTCACCGACGAGCCGCTGCCCACCGCGGTGAGCGGGGGATGGGCCGACGCGGACACCCTCGCCGTGGACGTCGTGTTCCTGGAGACCCCGCACCGCCTGACCGTGACCTGCTCCCTGCCGGAGCGGACCTTCACGGCACGCTGGCACACCACTCCACTGCACAGGGCGCCCCTGCGCGCGATGCGCGCACCCCGCCCGTCAGGCTGACGGCACCCGGAAGGTCCGCAGGAAGGTGTCCAGGGCCTGACGGTTGGCGGAGTCCTCCCAGTCGGCGGCCGGGGTCGTCCAGCGCAGCGAGAAGCCATGGCCGCCGCCGAGCAGGAAGCCGCGTCCGAAGGTGCGCGTCTTCTTGCCGTCGGCGACGGTGAACCACTCCATGTCGGCGGCCTTGTGGCCCTGGTACGTCGTCGCCTTGATCTCGCCGATCCGCTGGAAGCCGCCCTCCCGCTCCAACTCCGGCTGGACGTCGTCGCGCCAGACCGCGACGGGATCAGGGCCAAGGACCGTGCTGTACGTGACCGCGAGGGTGCGCGGATCGCCGTCGGCGCCGAAGGTCACGCGGTACGACAGATCGCCGACGCGTTTGGTGTCCAGCCGCTTCCAGCCCTTGGGGAGGGCGACCGAGAAGCCCTCCGGCGCGGTGTAGCGCTGGAAGCCCTGCGGCAGCGCGGAGGCCGAGGCGGACGGCGGGGCCGAGGGCGTTGACGACGTTGTCGGGGAGGCGGTGGGCGTCGGCGACGCGGACGGCGTGGAGTTCCTGCCGTCGGTGCGGTCCGCGGGCGTGGAAGGAGACGCGGGTGCGGGTGCGGAGGCGGTCGGCTGGGAGGCGGCGTCCGTCGAGGACGTGTCGGTGCCGGGGAGTTCGTGGGTGACGGCCAGTGCGGCGACCGAGATGGTCACGACGGCCAGTGCGGTGCCGGCGGCCATGGTGCGTCTGCTCCACCCGGGCACGGCGTGCACGGCGGCGGTGTAGACGCCGCGCAACCGCGGCCGGGGCACGGTCTCCGTGACCGTGTCGGGGTCCTCGGTCAGCACCCGGGTGAGGGACTCACGGACCACCTGGCGGGTCAGCCGCTCCCGGGAGTTCTTGCGCAGCAGTCCCAGCACGGTCCGGGTGAGCGGTCCGGCGTGCACCGGCGTGCGCAGCGGCAGCCGGTCCACGCCCTTCAGCGTGGTCTCGGGCCGGTCCCGGTCCCGGAAGGGCGCCCGTCCCTCGACCATCGTGTACAGCATCGCGCCGAGCGCCCACAGGTCGGCGGCCGGCCCGATGCGCTCGTCGCGGGCCTGTTCGGGCGAGGCGTACGAGGGTGCCGTCAGCCGGGGTGCCAGGGTCGCGCCGGCCAGTCCGAAGCCGGTGACCACGATCGAGCCCCGGTCGGTGACGAACACCTGGCCGGGGCTGAGCTCCCCATGGGTGATGCCCTCGCCGTGCGCCACCTCCAGCACGTCGAGCAGCTCCAGGCCGATCCGGGCGGCCCGGATGTAGTTGAACGTGCCCTGCTGGGCGAGGAGTTCGCCGAGAGGAGTACCGTCGATCCACTCGGTGACGATCCACAGGGTGCCGTTCTCCTCCACGGCGTCGATGACCGTGGCGACCGAGCCGGGACACAGCAGGCCCATGGTCTCGGACATGCGGATGACCCGCGCGGTCGCCCGGGGCGCCGCCTCCCCGTCCGCGTCGGCGGGCAGGGGGATCTCGGTGAGCAGATAGGGCCGCCCGGCGCCGTCGACCGCCTTGCCGTACCAGCAGACGCGGTTCGTCTCGCGGTGGACGACATCGACGAGCCGGTACCTCCCGGCCACCAGCTCGTGTGTGAAGACATGCGCCTTGACCATGGTCATCCCTCGCTGAACCCCTGGCTCTCACCTTTCACAGAGAGGTACGGGGGGTGCAACGGGATGTGTTCAAAGAATCTGCAACTCGTGGGCCGATGAAGTTGTTTGTTCATGTCGAGTTGGCCCGGTTCGAGGAAGTCGCCTTTGGCTGACCGGAATTCAAGAGAGCCCATTCCGGGGTCGCGGCGACAGGAACTCAGCGCAGCCCGAAGCGTTCCGTCCAGCCGATGACATCGCCGGTCGTCGCGTTGCCCCCGCAGACCACCAGCCCGAGCCGGGCACCCTCACCGACCCGTTCGAGCACCCGGCGGGCCGCGGGCAGCAGACAGCCGGCGGCGGGTTCTGCCCACACCTTGGCGTGGTCGGCGAGGTCGAGGGTGCCCCGCACCGCCTCCTGGTCGGACACCACGAGCACCTCGTCGACCAACGCCGACACATGGTCGTACGTCAGCTGGGACACGGACGGCGCGCTGAGCGTGGACACGATCGACGACAGGGCGACCGGCACCGGGCCGCCCGCCGCCAGCGCCTCCGACATGGCCGTGGCGCCCTCGGTCTCCACACCCCAGATGCGCAGCCCCGGCCGCCTGTCCCGCAGCGCCGCCGCCACACCGGCGATCAGCCCGCCGCCCCCGATGCTGACCAGGACGTCGGTGAGCTCGCCGGCGTCGGCGGCGAACTCCAGCCCCACCGTGCCCTGTCCGGCGACCACGACCGGGTCGTCGAAGGGATGCACCAGCGTCAGCCCCTCCTCCCGCAGCCGCGCGGTGAGCGCGAAGGCCCCGGCCATGTCGTCCGTCAGCCGTACGGAGGCCCCGGCGTCCTCGGCGATCTCGACCGCACGCGCGGGCGCCGAGCGCGGCATGACCACCGTGGCCTTCACATCGAGGGCGGCGGCCATGACCGCGAGGGCGATCCCGTGGTTGCCGCCGCTGACCGCCACCACACCCGCGGCCCGCTCCGGCTCGCTCAGCGACAGCAACTTGGCCGTGGCCCCGCGGGCCTTGAACGACCCGGTGCGCTGCAGCAGTTCGAGCTTGACGGTGACCGGGACGCCGAGCAGCGAGGTCAGGCCGGGGCAGGGCACCGTCGGGGTGCGTACGACATGCCCGGCGATACGGTCGGCCGCGGCTTCGATCTCCGACATCCCGATCACGGCGGTCACCCTTCCGGTGCGGGGCGACGGTCCGCACCGCTTGCACCCTTACTCGGCACACGGCGAAGGTCAACTCGGTTTCGGAGGGGTCGACGGCCGGTTCTCCGAGGTCCGCCCGAAGGGGCGTCTCACAGCTCCCGGCGCATCAGGAAGCCCAGCAGCGACCGCAGTCCGTGCACGGCCCGCCCCTGAAGCGGCATGTCGCCCAAAGCCGCTTCCACGGCGGTGATGTGGCGTCGTACCTCGGTCAGCGCGGTCGCCCTCCCGCCCGCCGCCTCGATCAGCGCGGCGGCTTCCTCTTCCGCACCGCCGGCGTCCAGCAGCCTGGTCAGACGGCGTGTCGCGGGGTCCGTCGAGTCGAGCGCGGCCAGTACCGGGAACGTCTTCTTGCGCTCTTTGAGGTCGGCGTGGACGGGTTTCCCGGTGACCACCGGATCGCCCCAGATGCCCAGCACGTCGTCCACCACCTGGAAGGCGATCCCCAGATGCCGTCCGGCACGGTCCAGGGCCGCGACCGTCGACGGCGCCGCACCGCCGAGCAGCGCGCCCAGCCCCAGTGCGCAGCCCAGCAACGAACCCGTCTTGTGCTCGGCCATCGCCCGGTACTCCCCGGGCCGCACCCGCTCGGGACCGGTCCACGGCCGCGCGGCGAACTGCAGGTCGTCCGCCTGCCCGCGCACCAGGTCGCCCAGCGCCGTCGACAGCACCCGCACCGCCTGCGGGCCGGCGGCCTGCGCGGCCAGGGTCTCGACGGCCAGCGCGAACAGGGCGTCGCCCGCCAGGACCGCGGGCCCGGTGCCGTACGCCTTCCACACCGTGGGGCGACGGCGCCGCACCGCATCGCCGTCCATGATGTCGTCATGCATCAGGGAGAAGGTGTGCACCAGCTCCACCGCGACCGCCGCCGGCACCCCGGCCCGCGCCGGCGCGCCCACCGCCTCTGCCCCGAGCACGGCCAGCGCCTGCCGCACGCCCTTGCCACCGGAGGTGACGGCGGGCGCACCGCCCACCTCGCACCAGCCGAAGGAGTACGCGGCCATCTCACCCACCCAGGGATGCAGCCGCCCGACGGACTCGGCCAACGCCGGTCGTACCAACTCGCGGCAATGGTCCAGGACTTGGGTGGGGTCGAGTGGCGCTCGCAGCGACGAGGAGAGCATGGTGTCGAGCGGTGGCCGCGCGGCCGAGGAGAGCGCCGTCACCGGACGACCTCCGCCCGCACGCGGAACTCCTCCTGCGCCCGGGCCACCATCTCCCGCGCGTGCCGCAATCCGATCCGCTCCAACTCGTGTGCCAGAGCGGCAAGTTCGGTGGCGGTCTCGGCTCGGTCGCGACCGAGCCGGGCCAGTGACTTGGCCAGCCCGAGCCGGGACAACGCCTCGCCTCGCGGCTCGCTCATCGCCCGGAACTCCGCCAGCGCCCGCTCGTACAGCTCCCGGGCCTCGGCGTAACGCCCGGCCCGGTACAGGACGTTGCCGCGCATCTTGTGGTTGTAGGCCAGCGCGCTGGAGAGCCGCATGGCCCGGCAGGTCGCCTCCGCCTCGGACAGCAGCCCGAGAGCCCGCTCGACGTCCCCGTCCCGCACCGAGACGATGTCGGCGAGGCCGCGCAGTGCCCACGCGTGCCCGCGCCGGTCGTCGGCGCGCCCGGCTATCTCGGCCGCCTCCTCGAACAGGGCGTACGCGGTGTCGAACGAGCCGGTGTTGCGGTGGATCTGCGCGATGCCCTCCAGCGCCCACACCGTGTGCCGGGCCTCGCCGCGCCGTCGGGCCTCGGCGAGCAACTGCTCGTGCAGCCGGGCGACTTCCTCGTAGTCGCCCTGGATACGGCCCGTCTCGGCGAGGCCCGCGAGCGAGTAGCCGCGCACGACGACATCGCCGCCCCGTTCGCCGAGCTCGGCCGCCAGCGCCAGCAGCCGCCTGGCCAGCGGGAACCCGCCCCGCTGCCGGGCCAGTGTGCCGCCGCTCCACAGCGCCCAGGCCATCGCCGCCGTGTCCCCGGCCTCCCGGGCGGCTCGGTAACTCGCCTTCCACGCCCGGTCGGCGTCCCGGATCTGCCCCAGTCGCCGGTGCGCCTCGGCGACCGCGAGCCCGGAGCGAGCCGCCTCCCCGTGCTGCCCGTCCTGCTCGGCCGCCCTCAACTGCCGTGTCCCGGCCGCCAGTACGTCGGTCAGGGACGAGTTGACGGACAGCGCGGTGAGGGCGCCCTGGTACTCCGGGGCGAATGCCTTGCCGTACATGGATCCCTTTCGGTAGGTATACGCGCCGTCTATACATGCCATCTCTACGCTCTGTGTATACATGGTGTGTATAGACCCTCGAAAAATGTGCCCCGGCCCGGAGGCCAGGGCATCACCCGTTGCCGGTCAAGACGTCACGTACGCCGAGGAGGTTGCCCGTGAGGCGCAGATCACCTCACGAGGTCTCAGTGCTGCTGTGCTTTCTGCGGGGTCACCTCGCTGGGCCGTACGACCACGTGACCCTCGCCCTGCAGCATCAGCTGCACGGCTTCTCCCGAGCCACCGCGCAGCATCGAGCCGATGGACTGCGAACGGTGCAGCGAGGTCTGCAGGCCGGCCGTCCAGCCGACGACCGCGTCCGTGTCGACGTACACCGGATACTGCGGCGAGACCGGTATGACCAGCGGATTTCCCTCGCAGACCAGACCCAGTCGGCCCTGCCCGGTGAAGACGCTGTTGAACAGGCCGCCGCCGGCGATGCCCGCGCCCTTCACGGTGGCGATGCGGTACGACAACGAGGCGTCGAAACACAGGACGTTGCGGCCGTTGACGGTGAACTCGTCGCCGGGGTCGACGTCGACGATGAAACAGTTCTGCGCCTCGTGCGCGAACCAGGCCTCGCCCTGCCCGCGCACCGTCATGAGGGGCAGCCCCTCACCGGTGACCGCGCGCTTGAGCATGCCGCCGACGCCCTGGCCCTTGCGTTCGAACTGGAGGTTGCCGCGGTAGGCGATCATCGCGCCCTGGCGGGCGAGCATCTCGCCGTTCACCGCGCACTTGACGCACTTGGCGTTCTCGACGGTCATCCCGGGCGCGGCGGCGGGCTGGACCATGTGCTCACTGGAAAAGAGGGAACCCTTCATACGGGCATCCTGTCCCGGAGGATTCCATTCCGCCAAGATCGCGGCGCGGCGCGGATGTTGGGGGCATGCCGGCGGCCGGTTCAGCCGCCGAACAGCTGTGTCCAGTACGTGCCCGCCGGGCCGCCGCCCGCGAAGCCTGCGCCGATGTGGGTGAAGTCGGGCTTGAGGATGTTGGCGCGGTGGCCCGGACTGTTCATCCAGCCGTCCACGACCTCGGCGGGGGAGCGCTGGCCGCAGGCTATGTTCTCGCCGATCGAGCGATGTCGCGCGCCCGCGGCGGCCGCCCTGTCCCAGGGCTGGGTGCCCTCCGGGGAGGTGTGGGAGTAGAAGGCGCGGACCGCCATGTCCGTGCTGTACGCCTGGGCCGCGGCGGACAACCGCGGGTCGGCGGCCAGCGGACGCAGACCGGCCCTGGCGCGCTCCCGGTTGGTGAGCTCGACGACCTCGGCGGTTGTACGGGCCAGGTCGGCGGGGGTGAGGGGTCTCGCCCACAGGGCCGTCCAGTAGGTGTCGCCTCCACCGCTGACGTGGGCCGGACCGGCGTGGGTGAAGGCCGGGTCGTGCAGGGTGCGTCGGGCCTGGTCGGTGCGCAGGCAGTAGTCGACGAACTCGGCGGTCGTGCGCGGGCCGGAGACCAGGTGCTCGCCGACCGTGATGTACGTGTATCCGGTGGCCGTGATCCGCTGGTGGACGGAGACGCCGTCCCGGCCCTCCACACCGAGACGTCCCGCCGCGGCCATGGCGGAGGCGTGCGCGTGGGCAGCGTCGGCGAGGCGGGCGTCGAGGGAGACGGGAGGGGAACCGGCCCGCGCGCGGGCGGAGTTGACCAGGGCGAGGAAGCCGTCCGGGTCCGGGGAGGGGACGGCGGGGGCAGTGGCTCGGGCCGCTGGTGTCCGCACCGGCGGCGCACCCCGTCCTCCCGCAGGACTGCCTACGGTCGAGGACGCGCCCGGCGCAGTGGAGGTCGGCGCCGCTGCCGACCCCGCCCCGTCGTGCGCGACGTCCACGCCGAAGTCCCGTGCGATACCGGCCAGTCCGTCCGCGTACCCCTGCCCCAGGGCCCGCAGTTTCCAGCCGGTGCCCCGGCGGTAGATCTCCGCGAGCAACAGCACCGTCTCCTGCCGCGGGGGCGGCGGGGCGAACCGGGCCAGCAGGCGGCCGTCGGGAGCGGTGGCCCGGAGGGTGGGGGCGGGGAGGCGGCCGAGGGGGGTGCCGGGGTCGGCCGGGCTGACGACGACGGTGACCCGGGTGGCTCCCGGGCGCAGCCTCGGCGGGTCGACGGTGAGGGTGTCGCCGCTGAGGCGGGCGCCCGGAGCGGACGGCTGGTTGTAGAAGACGAAGTCGGCGTCGCCGCGGACCTTGCCGCTCTCGTCCGTGATGAGCGCGGAGACGTCGAAGGGGCCGGGCACGCGGATGGTCACGGTGCCGCCGGGAAGGGGCGTGTTCCCGCCGGGGACCAACTCGCTCATCGTGCCGCCCTCGTCCAGTCGTGTGCGCCCCGGTGGGGTTGTCCCGAAAACGTCCGCCGCCGGGCGAGGGTTCCCCGAAGCCATTACATGTCACCGGCGATCGAAAGCTAGGGTCGGCGCAGGAGTCGGGCCGGTGGTGGCCCGGGAGGAAGGGAGACGGGTCGGTCGTGCCGGGTTGGGAACGCAGACTGAAGGCCGCCGGAGTGCACGACCGCGCTCTGCACGCCGACTACACGATCGCCGCCCGGGTCTTCAGCCGCAGGATCGTCGCGCACTACGCCGTGGTGAGACTGCTGGTGGCGCCGTCGCTGCAACCGCATCTGGTCGCCGCCTACGCCTTCCTCGCCCGCACCGACGACCTGGCCGATCAGGGGCCCCTCCATGAACGCCTGCCGCGCTGGCACGCCTGGTCCGAACAGGTCACCGAGGGCCTGGAGACCGGCCGTGCCCAGGACCCGGTCCTCCGGGCCTTCCTGCACACGGCGTCCGCACGCGAGCTGCCCCACCACTGGGTGCGCACCTACCTCAAGGGCACGGAGGAGGAGCTGCACTTCGCGGGCCACGAGACCGAGGCCGACTTTCAGCGCTACATCGACCAGCTCGCCCTGCCCGCCCTCATGGTGATGGAGGACCTCCAGCACCGGGGCGGCGGTGACGAGCTCTTCCGCTCGCGCTGCCGGCTGCTCGCCGAGGGCCTGCAACGCCTCGACTTCCTCACCGACCTGACGGAGGACCTCGCCGAAGGACGTCTCTATCTGCCGCAGGAGGACCTCGACCGCTTCGGCGTCACCCGCGCCGCACTCGAACAGGGCGAGCAGACCGAGGCGATCGGGGCGCTCACCGCCGCGACGTGCGAGAAGGCCGGAAAGGCACTCTCCGATTCACGGTCCCTGGTGGACTCCAGCGCGCCCGGCTTCCGGCCGTTCCAGCGAGCCCTGCTCGACCTGGCCGAACACCAGCTCGCCCGGGCCGAGCGAGCCGGCGCCTCGGTCACCCGCCGCCCCGTGGGGTACGGCGTCCGCGGACCGTTCGGCATCCTGTTCCGCGAGCGGCGCCGCCTCACCGCGTCCAGTAGGTGAGGTTGCGGAAACGGGCCTCTGCGCGCCCCGAACCGTGGTCGTAGACGCCGTTCTTGAAGTAGCGCGTGGCCGGACCCCGGTCCGCGACCGTCAGGACGAGCGAGTCGTCGAAGTACACCTTGACGGTCCCGGTCCCGCTGCTCGCTTGATGGGCGATCTTCACGTTGAACCAGGTGTCGTACGCGCCGGTCTTGAGCACCGTGCCGTCGTAGCGCCGCACGGTACCGCCGCCCGTGTCGTAGACGTTGAGCATGATGTCGGTGGCGGGGGTGCCCGAGGGATGGACGCTGCGCAGGATCTGGACGAAGGAGGCGCCGTCCGTGCCCGAGGGGAGGTAGACGTCGGCGTCCCACATGTGGTCGCCGGTGGTGTAGTCGACCTTCCAGCGCATCTCGGTGCGCGGGTCGGTGGAGCTGCCCTCCTCGAACGGCTCGTCGGTGGCGTACACCCACATCCGGTGCACACCGCCGCTGTAGCTGTGCCGGTCGCTCAGGTCGAGGTTCCACGGCTTCTGCCAGCTGTACGTGAACGAGGTCTGCGTCCACCCGTCGGTCGGGCCGGCGGCCGCGGCGGACGTCGCCGCGACGGCGAGCGGCGCGGGCGGCAGGGCGAGCGCGCCGCCGCCGGCCAGCAGGCCTGCTCCGGCGCGTAAGACGGATCTCCGGTTCATCGTGGGTCCTTTCCGGTGAGGTCGTGAAGGTCGGGTGCGTCTGGAACGAGGGACGCAGGCAACTCCAATACATCGGAGGAGTCAAGAGCTTCGGGTGAGACTGTTGCTGACAGAGTCGTTGACAGGTGCACTATGCCTTCATAGTTTCGTTGATACACCCGATGTATTGAAGCTCCGTCAGATCCGGCACTTCATCAGGGAGGGTTCCTATGGCGGTTCCGATCAGGACCGCGGTCGCCACGCTCTGCGCCGGCCTGGCGGCCACGCTCTGTATGACCGCGCCCGCGCGGGCCGAACAGCACGACCAGACCTGGACCGTGTCGGAGGCGCCCCACGCACCCCAGGCGCGGATCTCCCTGGACGACACCACCGGCACGCTGAGCCTGTCGGTGACCCGCGGCGGCCGTACCGTCATCGCCCCCTCGCCCGTCGGCATCGTCACCGAACAGGCCGATCTCTCCCGCGACTTGCACCTCCTGCACCGCAAGGACCGCTGGGTCGACGAGCGTTACCGGACCAAGTCCGGCAAGCGGCTGGAGCGCCGGGTCCGCATGAACGAGACGCGCCTGTCCTTCGCCACCTCCGCCGGCGCCCGCCTCGACCTCGTCGTCCGCGCCTCCGCCGACGGCGTGGCCTACCGCTACGTCCTGCCCGCCGGCCACGGCGACGTGCTCGGCGAGACGTCCGCGTTCAACCTGCCGCCGGACGCGAGCGCCTGGCTCGGCACCTACCGCGTCGACAACGAGGGCCAGTTCAACCAGTACACGGCCGCGACCGCCCCCACCGGCGAGTACTCCGACCAGGCCCTCTTCTCCACCGACGGTGGCTACACGTTGCTGGCCGAGTCGGACCTCACAGGTGCGTACTCGGGCGCCCGGCTCGCCCACGACCAGGGCACCGGCACCTACCGCATCAAGCTCGCCGACGACCGTGTCCACACCGACGGCCCGCTCGCCACCCCCTGGCGGGCCATGATCACCGGAGACCTCGCGACCGTCACCCGCTCCACCTTCACCGACGACCTCGCCCCTGCCTCCAAGGTCGCCGACACGTCCTGGATCCACCCCGGCACCGTCCTGTGGACCTGGCTCGCGGGCGGCAAGGAGGCCGGCCAGAGCCTGGCCGCGCAGCAGGGCTACGTCGACTACGCCGCCGAACGGCACTGGCCCTACGAGGCCGTCGACGCCGGCTGGTACTTCAGGACCGACGCGTGGGACACCACCGACCCGAACTGGCAGACCGACAGCTGGATGCCCCGACTCGTCGACTACGCACGCGCCAAGGGTGTCGGCATCGTCGTCTGGATCCACCAACGCGACCTCGACACCCCCGAGGAACGCGCCCAGTGGCTGCCCACCCTGGAACGCTGGGGCGTCAAGGGAGTCAAGATCGACTTCATGAACTCCGAGGCGCAGCCCATGCTCCAGTGGTACGACGCCATCCTCCGGGACACGGCCGCCCACCACCTCATGGTCGACTTCCACGGCTCCACGATCCCCAAGGGCATCCAGCGCACCTGGCCGCAGGTCATGACGATGGAGGGCGTCGGCGGCGAGGAGAAGCGCACCAACACCGCCGCCCACCTCACCACCCTGCCCTTCACCCGCAACGTCATCGGCTCCATGGACTTCACCCCCGGCGCCTTCCAGCGCGTGGGCCTGCGCCCCAACTCCGACGCGGCCGAGGTGGGCCTCGCCGTCGCCTACGAGTCGGGCCTGCAGATGTTCGCCGGCACCCCCGAGTCGTACGACGCCCGACCGCTCGCCCGCGCCTTCTTCGACCAGGTGCCCGCCGCCTGGGACGACACCCGGCTGCTCGCCGGACAGCCCGGCGACTCGGCCGTCCTGGCCCGCCGCAGCGGCGACCGCTGGTTCCTGGGCGGGGTGTACGCGGGCGCCGCCCGTACGGCGACGGTGCCGCTGTCGATCGGCCCGGGCCGCTGGCTGGTGGAGACGATCCGGGACGGCGCCGACGGGCTGGTCCAGGACCGGCAGGTGCTGCGCGGCGGCGACACGCTGGGCGTCGATGTCGGCCCCAACGGTGGCTTCGCCGGAATCGCGTGCCCCTGGCACCCAGGGCTCACCACCTGCTATCGCTGAGAGCTCCGGCGCGGAGGGGTAGGTATGAGTCTGTCGATCGGGGTCGTCGTTCACGCAAGCCGGCGTGGAGTCTTCGAGGAGGCCGTCGAGCCCCTGTCCGGCATCTCCCTGAAGTGGGTGACCTACGGGCACGAGCAGGAGATCCTGCCCCGAGTTCAGCGCCTCGTCGACGGACATGCCCTGGACGGGCTACTGGTGGGCGCCGTCCCGTATCGCGCCTGCCGTGACGTCCTCGCCCGCGGTCTGCCCGTCGCCGTCATGCGCAGCTCGGCCCTCGACCTGGCACTGGCGTTGGCGCAGGCGCAGGCCCGCGGCTGGCAGCCGGTGCCGGTCAGTATCGACACCTTCGACCACGAGGTGGTCTCCGAGGTGACGGAGGCGCTGCACCTCGACAGCACCCGGGTCACCTGCCTTCCTTACGCCGACGACCAGACGGCCGACGAGATCGGCGCCTTCCACCGGCGGTCCCTGCCGGACGGCGACGGCTATGTCATCACCGCACGCACCGCGGTGCTACGGCGGTTGCGCGGCACCCTGCGGGTCTTGAACGGCTCGCCCACGCCGTCCAGCATCCGCTCGGAACTGCACGAACTGGTGCTGCGCATCCGGGCCGAGCGAGCGGGCGCCGCCGGGTTCGCCGCCGGTGTCTTCTGCGTCAACGGGCTCGGCCGCTCCGGTGACCTGGAGCGCGGCCGCACGGGCCTACTGCACCTGCTGCGGGCCACGCCCGAGCTCGCCGACGCCTGGATCGAGAACCGCGGCCGACGCGGTGTGGTGGTGCTCGGCCGCCGCACGTTGTTCGAGAGCCTCAGCCGCAACTTGCTCGTCGTACCGGTACTGGACCAGGCCCGGGAGACGCTGGGCGTGGAAGTGGCGGCCGGCTTCGGCGTGGGACCGTCGGCCCGCACCTCGGTGGTGCTCGCCGAACGGGCCGCCGTACGCGCGGAGTCGGAGAACCGGCCGTGCGGCTATCTGATGGAGGACGGCGGGCTGGTCATCGGGCCGATGGGGCCGGGAGGGCAGCCGCGGACTCGGCCTGGCCGGGAGGAGGACGACCGTATGCGGGAACTCGCGCGGACGGTCGGGCTGAGTCCGGCAACGTTGTCAAGACTGGCCGCAATCGAGCAGGACCTCGCCGGACGAGCCGTCACACCGCGCGAGTTGGCCGACGCCATGGCCATTACCGACCCCAGCGGCCGACGTCTGGTCCGCAGACTGCACGCGCACGGCCTGGCGCCCCCGCGGCCGGGTCCACGGCGGTCGAGCCGTGACCGGGGAAGTGCTTGGCGCACGGGGCGATTCCGGCGGCCAGCGTGGCCTCGATCCAGGCGGTGACGTGCCGGGCGGCGTGATCCGGGTCGGCGCCGAACGCCCTGGTGCGCACAATGGGGTTGGCGGCGACCCGGTGCGGGTCGGCCACCGGGGCGAAGCTCACGGCCACTCCGCACTCGGCCAGGTGCCGGGCGAGCGCGTCCGCGACGGCGGCGGTCAGCGCGGTGTCGTCGGCGACGCCGAGCGCCCAGGCCCCCCGGGTCTCCGGCGCCCCCGCCCTCGCCAGATGACCGATGCCGCCGCCCTCCTGGTCGACGGAGACCAGCAGACCGGGGCGCAGCGCGCGCAACTCGTCGGTGAGCTCGCGCAGTTCGGCGCGTCCGGCGACATTGCGGGTGTGCAGGATGACACCGCCGAGTCCGCTGTCGGCCAGCCGCTTCAGCTCGCCGGGAAGCGTCGTACCGGAGAAACCGAGGACGAGGCAGCGGTTCGCGGCGTCGACGAGATCGGTCAAGGAGCTGCTCACCTCGTACGGCCAGGTGGACCTGATGTTCTACGACTTCACGTTTCCCTGGAACCGCGGTGGAATGCCCGGTAAGGGGCCGGAGGACTGGGACTCCCCGCAACTCCTCGCCCCCACCCGCGCCCTCCAGCCCGGCATCGTGGTCAACAACCGCCTCGGCATCCCGGGCGACTACGTGACCCCCGAGCAGTACCAGCCGGACCGTCCGCTCACCGAGGACGGCGTCGAGGTCATGTGGGAGGCGTGCCAGACCCTCTACGGCTCGTGGGGCTACCACCGTGACAACCTGGAGTTCAAGGACCCCGGCGATCTGGTGCGCATGCTCGTCCAGTCCGTCGCGAACAACGGCAACATGATCCTCAACGTGGGCCCCGACGGCCGCGGGAACATCGAGCCCCGAGCCCGAGCCACCCTGGACTCCCTCGCGGACTGGATGCGACTGCACGCCCGCGCCGTCCACGGTGCCGGCCCCGCCCCCTTCACGCCGCCCGCCCACAGCGTCTACACCCGCCGCGGGAACCGCCTGTATCTGCACCTGTTCGCCTGGCCGTTCCGGCACGTCCATCTGCCCGGACTTGCCGGCCGTGTGGAATACGCCCACCTGCTCAACGACGGCAGCGAAGTCGGGCTCTCCCACCTCGACAGCACCCCGCAACCGCACGCCCACCTCGACCCGTTGCCGCAGGCGGCCGACACACTGACCCTTACGCTCCCGGTCATCCGCCCCGACGTGCTCGTCCCGGTCGTGGAGCTGTTCCTGTCGGAGCCGTAGGTCAGATCACCGGCCCGGTGCTCTCCCGCACGACCAGCTCCGTGGCCACCTCCACCCGGGTCGTCTCCGGCTCCTGCCCCGCCAGCAGCCGCAACACCATGCGGGCGGCGAGCGCGGTCATGTCGGCGATGGGGGTGCGCACGGTCGTCAGCCGTGGGGTCACCCAGTCCGCGAACGGCAGGTCGTCGAAGCCGACCACGCTGACGTCGTCGGGAATGCGCAGTCCCAGCTCGGCCGCCGCACGGTAGGTACCCAGCGCCTGGTGGTCGCTGCCGGCGAAGATCGCCGTGGGACGGTGGGCCAACGCCATGAGGTCCAGGGCGTGTTGGTACGCGAGTCCGTGGGTGAAGTCGCCGTAGCGGACCAGCTCCGGGTCGAAGGGGAGCCCGGCCTCCGTCAGCGCGGAGCGGTAGCCGTCGACGCGGGCACGTGAGGTGAGCCGCCGCTCCGGTCCGCTGATGACGGCGATGCGCTGGTGGCCGAGCTCGATCAGGTGACGGGTCGCGGCGAGCCCGCCGGGCCAGTTGGTCGCGCCCACCCAGGGGATGCCGGGCGCGGGCTCGTCGATCGGCGCGACAAGGGCGTACGGGATGCCGAGGCCGGCCAGGTCCGTGTGCTGGTCGGCGGTGAGTTCGGGTACGACCAGGATCGCGCCGCGGGTGGGGCGCGTGGCCAGCGAGTCGAGCCACTGGCGCGCCCGCTTCCGCCGGCCGTGCGTGGCCGAGACGACCAGTCCCATGCCGGCCTCGTGCAGCACGTCCTCCGCACCGCGGATCAGCTCGACCGCCCAGGGGCTGTCCAGCTCGTTGATGACGAGATCGATGAGCCCGCCGGGTGGAGCCGCCGTGGCCGTGGACCGCTGCCGCGCGAGATAGCCGTGCTTCTCCAGCAGGCGCTGCACCTTGGCCCTGGTCTCCGCAGATACATCGGATCTATTGTGCAGCACCTTGGAGACGGTGGAGACGGAAACCCCTGCCTCCTCGGCGATTTCGGCCAGTGTGCGCCGCCTCGCTTCACCGGATCCTGCCCGGACTGTTGACGTCATCGGATGAATCTCCTACGTTTTCGAAGCGGTCGCAGGTTGCGAAAACTATCGCAATCCAGCCCTCCGGCGTAGAGGTGGCAGGTGGTTCTCGATGAGGAGACGGCGTCCGGGCCGGAGTCGGCGCACCGCCTCGCCGGCCACCGTCACCGCGGCGCCACTACTGGCCGGCGAACTGCCGCCCGCCGGCGCCCAGTCGCACCCCGGCACGATCCTCATGCCCTGGCACATACGCAGGCACCGCGTCCCGACCGCACGTGCGCGGCACACGGCTGTTCTCGCTCCCGCCGTACGGCCCTCCCCGTACTGACCGGCCAACTCCGTCCCGGTGAGCACTGGTTGAGACGCGCGGTGCTCGGCGCCCCCCGACGGACCCAGGGCCGAGGCGGCCTGGCGGCAACCCCCGACCGCTGGAGACGGCACATGAGACCGAGACACCTGTCCGTACTGGCCGCCGTGACAGCCCTGCTGGCCCTACCGGTTCAGGCACAGGCGGCGGACCCCGGTGGCCGTACCTACCACGTGGCCACCTGGGGCAGCGACCACGCCCACGGCACCCGGTCGAACCCCCTCCGCACCATCGAGGCCTGCCTGGCCCGCGTCCACCCCGGCGACACCTGCCTGATCCACCGAGGTACCTACCGTGAGCAGGTCACCCCGCCCTCCGGCACCCGGGATGCCCCGATCACCCTCGCCGCTTACGGCGACGGCCCGGTGACCGTCGACGGCACCGAGCCGGTGACCGGCTGGAAGGAGGCCGGCGACGGACTGGTCGCCGCCGACACGAACCTGCCCCTCGACCCCGACTTCAACGCGGTGTTCCTGGACAACGGCCGTGCGGCGGAAGGGCGTTGGCCCAACTCCGGCTCCGATCCGCTGAACGCCACCTGGGCCGAGGCCGACGCCACCTCCACCGACCAGCACATCGACGACCCCGACCTGCCGGACGCCGACTGGATCGGAGCGACCGTGCACCTCTGGGCGGGCTCCAACCCGTGGGCCCAGCAGACCGGCACGGTCACCGCGACCTCGCCCGGCAAGCTGGACTTCACCGGCGGCAACTACCGTTGCCCGCCGCTGTGCATGGGCAACCAGAACTACCGCAACTACTACCTCGTGGGCTCGAAAGCCGCCCTGGACCAGCCGGGGGAGTGGTACTACGACAAGACGGCCCACCGGCTTTACCTGGTGCCCCCGAAGGGCGGTATCGCCGGACACACGGTGACCGCGAAGCACCGCCTGTGGGGCGTCGACCTGAGCGACAGCTCCTACGTCACCGTGCGCGGCCTCGACCTGTGGGGCACCTCGCTGCGAACGGGCAGGTCGAGCACGGGAGTCGTGGTCGACGGCCTCCACGCCACCTATGTCTCCGAGTTCTCGACCCTTCCCATGCCACCGGACAGCGACCTCGCGATCCCGCCTTTCGAGGGGCACATCGTCGCCTCCCGCATCCTCGACTCCGGCGTGCAGATCCTGGGCACCGGCAACACCCTTGAGAACAGCGAGATCTCACAGTCCGCCGGCGACGGCGTCCTGGTGCGCGGCACCGGCAACACCGTCACCGACAACTACATCCACGACGTCGGCTGGATGGGCAGCTACACACCCGGAATCGAGATCAACGGCAACGACCACACCGTCACGCGCAACACGATCCGCCGCTCCGGACGTGCCTCCATCGACACGGCCTGGCAGCTCAACGGCACCGAGTTCCACGGCAACCGCATCGCGTACAACGACATGTCGGAGGCTATGCGCACCTCCCGCGACGGCGCGCCCTTCTACGTCTGCTGCAGCCTGGACGGCTCCGGCACCTCCGTCGACCACAACACCTCGCACGACGCCGACGGCCAGGTCGGCTTCTACGTCGACAACTACTCCGGCCACTTCCTGCTGCACCACAACGTCGCCTGGAACACGGGCAGTCGAGGCACCTTCTTCAACGGACACACCGGCCCGAGCGTCGCCAACCAGGACCACAACTCCAGCTACGGCGTGGGCATCAACGGCAATTCGGTGCTGCTGAGCGGGGCGACCGACGCCTCCGGTTCGTACCTCAGCAACATCGTCGGACCCATGCCGGTCAGCGCGACCCGGACCGGCGACCCGCTCCCGGTCGTCCGCTCCAACCTGATCACCTCCACCCCCGGCTACACGGACGCCGTCAACGGCGAACTCTGGCTCACCGGCGGCTCACCCGCCATCGACACGGGCGAACCGATCGACGGGATCACCACCGATGTGCGGGGCACGGCTCCCGACATCGGCGCCTACGAGTACGGCGAGCCGGTCTGGTCGGCCGGCTGCGACCTGCCCGGCTGCCGACAGCGCGTCCGGCACGGAACCTGGACCGTGACCGCGAGCGACGGCACGAATGCCTCCGCCGCGGTCGACGGGGACATCAACACCCGCTGGACGGCGGCCGCCGCGCAGGCTCCCGGCCAGTCGCTGACAGTCGACCTGGGGGAGACACAGACCTTCGACCGGCTCTCCCTCGACGCGGGCCGCGACACCGGCGGACAGCCCTACGGCTTCTCGGTCTCCGTCAGCCGCGACGGAACGAACTGGAGCAGAGCCCTCGCCCGGGTCTCCGGCCGCTCCTTCACCCAGGACGCAGTCCTCCCGACACAGACGGCCCGGTACGTCCGGATCACCCTCACCGCGAGCGGTCCGGCTCCCTGGGTGGTCAACGACCTGCGTCTGTACGGCGACGGTCCCGACGCCTCCGGCACGCTCCAGGCGGAACAGGCCACGTCCCTGCACGGGGTCGAGCGCGGCACGGCGGCCACGGGCGTGCTGGGCGCCGGCGACTGGATCGCGTACCGGCGCGTGAGCGTGAGCGGTGGCCGGCTCACCGTACGGCTCGCCTCCACCTGCACCTCCGGCTGTGCGCTGCAACTCCGGCTCGACAGCCCGCAGGGGCCGGTGGCCGGGACCCTTCCCGTGCGCGCCACCGGCTCCGCGGACACCTGGCAGGAGCAGTCCGTCACGCTTCCCCGCCGGCTGACCGGCGTCCACACCCTCTACCTCGTCGCGAAGGGAGGTCCCCGGGTCGCGAGCCCGGACTGGCTGACGGTCAGGTCCGACTAGTCACGGACGACCGCGGGAGCGAGGTCCCCGTGGCGCTCCACGACCGTGGCACCGCGCCGCAGCTTCGCCGACTTGCCGCAGAACGCGGACTCCAGCGTGCCGAGCATGGTGTTGAGCACGGCGGCGTTGTTGGACGTGTTGGCGACGGCCGCGAGGCTGCGGCGGCCGTCCTTGGTCGCGAAGGCGTACGTGTAGTAGCCCTGCACGGCGCCGGTGTGGCCGTAGACCGAGATCCCGCAGGACAGGTCGCGGCGCCGCAGCCCGAGTCCGTACGCCTGGGTGCTGTTCACCGGGATCATGCGCTCCATCTGCTTCAGCTGCGCGGCCGAGGTGAGCCGGCCGCGCAGCAGTGCCGACAGGAACGTGTCGAGGTCCCGCGTGCTGGAGATGATCGCGCCCGCGCTCTGCGCCCAGGAGACGGTCTGCTCGGTCGCGTCGACCAGGGCGGCGCCTGCCTTGTCCGGGGTGAGGTAGCCGTCGGCGTGGCGGCCGGGGATCTTCTTGCCGGGGTGGACATAGAAGGTGTCGCGCAGCTTCAGCGGCTTGATGATGCGGTTCTCGTACTCGGTATGCACGGAGTGGCCGGTCAGCTTCTCGATGAGCATCCCGGCGACGACGAAGTTGGTGTTCGAGTACGCGTACGCGGCGCCCGGGGTGTTGGTGCGGGCGTGCCGCAGCGAGCGGTCCACCAGCTGACGGTAGGTGAAGACCTTGGAGCGGACCGCCTCGAAGCCGGAGACCGAGCTCGCGAACATGTCGTTCGTGTAGTCGTACAGGCCGCTGCGGTGGCCCAGCACCTGCCGCACCGTGATCCGGCGGTCGGGCAGCAGGCGGGGCAGGTAGTGGTCGACCGAGGTGTCCAGGTTCAGCTTCTTCTCGTCCACCAGCTGCAGCAGCACCACCGCCGAGAAGACCTTGGTGACACTGCCGATGCGGAACCGGTCGGTGTTGCCGATGGCCCGTCCGGTGCTTCGGTCCGCGATGCCGACGGCCGCCGTCCGGACCGTGCCGTGGTCGTCGATGCGGGCGATCGCCCCGGGCGCGCCCTGTCTCAGGGCGCTGCGCAGCACGCCGGTGACGCCGGTCAGGTCGGGCTGCGGGAGCGCACCGGTCGCAGCGGCGTGCGCGGGCACCGCGAGGAGGCAGAGCACGGCCGTCCCCAAGGCCGTTCCCCTGGATGCGAGATGGGTCACATTCACGCGAGGCAACCTTCTTCCGTCTCGTCACATCTCCACAAGTGGCACACAGTTGGTGATCCTTTGATCACTCTGCGGGTTGAGTTTGCAAAGTATTGCCATATATCGCACTGAAAGAGATCATTTGGGCTTTACATGTGCATGACTTATCCGAAAGGGTTTCTTACCGGGGCCCGACCAGCCCCCATGGCGCCCAACCGCGCCATCCCTCAAGGCGGTTGGTGATCCCGGCCGCCTTACGAGGAAAGGAACCCTCACCAGTGCGTAGACCGCACATACGCAGCGTGGCAGTCGCCGTCGCCGTGACGACGGCTGCCACCGGCCTCGCGGGCACCGCCTTCGCGGGCCAGGACACGGGGACTCATGCGGCTGCCGCCGTCCAGACCTCGGCCGCGTCCGTCGTCTCGGCCGCCCGCTCCGCCGCCTTCGCCCACGCGTCCGCGACCGGCGTCTCCCAAGGCGACGAGCTCCACGCCCAGGACGTGATGATCGACCCCGAGGGTGCGCGCCACGTCCGGTTCACCCGGACGCACCAGGGCATGGCAGTGCTGGGCGGCGACCTCGTCGTCCACCTCACCAAGCGGCTCTCGTACGCGGGTGTCACCCGGGCGGCCGACCACACCGTCAAGCCCGCCTCGACCGCCACCGCCAAGCTCTCGGCCGCGCAGGCCGAGCAGAAGGCCGCCTCGGTCGCCAAGGGCGACGCCGGCAGCGCCGAACTCGTGGTCGACGCCCGCGACGGCGCCTCCGCGCTCGCTTATCAGGTGACCGTGACCGACAGCGCCGTCGGCGAGGGCGCCGGCTCCCGCACGGTCGTCGTCGACGCCGTCACCGGCAAGGTGCGCAGCAACACGCCGGACAGCGACGAGTTCCTCTCGCCGAAGGTGCTCGACACCCTGCGCGAGCGCGGCGAGACGGCCGACCCCGCGACCGGCAGCGGCTCGCAGGCGGCCGGACTCCTGGCGGCCTCCGACGCCGCGTCCGTGTCCGCCGCCACCCACTACCCGAAGACGGCCAACGGCACGGGCAAGTCCCTCTTCGTCGGCAAGGTCCCGCTGAAGACCAACCAGACGGCCCGCACCACCTTCCAGCTGAAGGACCCGACCCGCTACGGCACCGAGACCCGGGACGCCAAGGGCAGCTACACGGAGAGCTTCGGCCGCGGCACGAAGATCACCACCAAGAACGACGTCTTCGGCAACGGCGCCACCACGAGCCGCAACAGCGCGGCGGCCGACGCGCAGTACGGCATCACCAAGACCCTGGACTTCTACAAGAAGACCTTCGGTCGCAAGGGCATCGCGAACAACAGCAAGCCCGCCAAGGCGATGGTGCACTGGGGCAAGCAGATCGCCAACGCGTTCTGGGACCCGACGTGCGGCTGCATGCTGTACGGCGACGGTGACGGCGACATGTTCAAGAAGCCGCTGGTCGCTCTGGACGTCACCGGCCACGAGCTGACCCACGGCGTCGTGGACGCCACCGCCAAGCTGGAGCCCACCCGCGTCGACGCGGACGGCAACCAGTACGGCGAGCCGGGCGCGCTGAACGAGTCCCTCGCCGACATCTTCGGCTCCAACGTCGAGTTCTTCACCAACAACGCGTCGGACAAGCCGGACTACCTCATCGGCGAGAAGATGGGCCTGGCCCAGAAGTTCCTGCGCCGCCTCGACCACCCGTCCCTCGACAAGCTCGAGGGCACGGTCGACTACTGGGCGCCCGAGGTGTACGACGCGGAGGTGCACGCCGGCTCCGGCGTCTCCTCGCACGCGTACTACCTGCTCGCCGAGGGCAGCGGCCAGAAGACGATCGGCGGCGTCACGTACGACTCGCCGACCGTCGACGGCTCCACGGTCAAGGGCATCGGCCGCACCAAGGCCACGGCGATCTTCTACCGCGCCCTGACCCGCTACATGGTCTCCACGACCGACTTCCACGACGCGCGCGTCGCGACGCTGAAGGCGGCGAGTGACCTGTACGGCGCGAGCAGCGTCGAGTACCAGACGGTGGACCAGGCCTGGGCCGCCGTCAACGTCACCGAGGCCAACACCCCGGCCGACGGGCACTGACGGCACACCGCTCCGTCACACCCACTGCCTCTCCACCTCGTCGGACACACTGAACCCGGCGTCGCAGGAGGGGCAGTGGGCTGTGCCGAAGACGTAGGTCAGCGCGAGAGCGACCTCGTCCTGGCCGACGGCGAGGGCTTCCCGGTGCAGGCGGGCGCCGATGCCCGTGAGGCGCTCCGGGGGCGTCGGTGTCAACTTCCCCCGGGCCTCCGGGGCTGTGGCGCCGGACAGCACGTAGTCACCGGCCGAGGTGAACGTCCCGTACGAGCCGAAGGCCACGTAGAGGGTGTCCTCGCACTGGGGGCATTCCAGTTCGTACTCCTCGTTGTTCACGCCCTCGAGTGCCTCGGCCCACACGCCCGCGCCCTCGAAGGCGAGCACGGCCATCTGCAGGTAGACGAAAGTGCTCGGGTCGAGGCCGGGGGTGTCCAGCAGTCCCCGTGACACGCGGAGCAACTCGCGTATCTCGCGCGCGTACTGCTCCTGGCGGGCATCGTCGGGATCTGTTGCGATCAGTCCCGCCATGAGGACCGCTTGAAGCGGCTCACCAGGAGCCTTGCCGAGCGCGATGTCTGTGAGTACGGGCATCGCCGCCCAGCTCGCCGCGTACACGGACCCCTGGTGGCACAGGTCCGACCAGAGCTCCGACCAGACCGCATCGTCCTCGGAGCCGCCGAGGCGGGCGAAGAGCCCCGGTATGTTCTCGGCGCTCCCGGACGCATGGTCCAGCTCGGCCCAATTGATCGTCGTCATAAGGTGATTGTGCCGCCCGCCACTGACAGTCCCCTCACAGACGAATCCTGTTTCTTTTATTGACGGCGGAAAAGAAGACATCTAGGTTTCCGGCCATGCGCCCGACCCCTCGTGTCGAGACGTTCCCGGCGAACACGCCGGCCGCCTCGCAGATCTTCACCACGGTCCTCTCCCAAGGGCCCCTCACCCGGCTGGAGGTGGCCCGTCGGGCAGGGCTGTCCCCGGCTGCCGTCACCAAGGCGGTCAAGCCGCTGATCGAGGCCGGCTACCTGGTGGAGGACGCGGCCGAGGAGACACGTCCGGTACTCGGCCGGCCCGCCAACCCCGTGCGGGTCGACGGGGGACGGGCGCTGTTCCTCGGGATGAAGGTGACCGGCGACGAGATCATCGCCGTACTGGCCGACCTGTGCTGCTGCATCCGGGCAGAACGGCGACTGCGGTTGACCGATCGCGACCCGGGGTCCGTTCTCACGGCTCTCGCGGAACTCGTCGGCCGGCTTCTCTCCGAGGCCACCGAGTTCGAGGTGGGAGTGCAGGGCCTGGGCATCGCTCTCTCCGGAGACGTGGACCGCGCCGAGGGAGTGGTCCGCTACTCGCCCTTCCTCGACTGGCACGACGTCCCGCTCGCCGAACTCGCCGCCATGACCACGGGGTTGCCGGTCACCGTCGACAACGACGTCCGCGCCCTCACCGTCGCCGAGCAGTGGTTCGGCGCCGGTGTGGGTCTGTCCGACTTCGCCGTGGTGACCGTCGGCGCCGGCATCGGCTGCGGCCTCGTCGTGCACGGCCGGGTCGTCGCCGGAGCGCACGGCGTGGCCGGCGAGATCGGCCATGTCACCGTCGACCCGTCCGGCCCGCCCTGCCACTGCGGCAACCGCGGCTGCGTGGAGGCGATCGCGGGGGAGGCGGCCATCGTCCGGCAGATTCGCGAGGCCACGGGTACTCAGGTCGCCGACGCCACCGAGGCGGTCGACCTCGCCCGCCGTGGCGTGCCGGGCGCCCGCGAGGTCTACGCCCACGCCGGTGAGGCCATCGGCCGTGGCATCGCGACCGTAGCCAACCTCCTCGGCCCCGAACGCGTGATCATCTCCGGCGAGGGGCTCGCCGCCCACGACCTCTTCGCCGAACAGATACGCGACACCTTCACCGCCGCCGCCTTCGGCTCCGCCGCCCAGTGCGACGTACAGACCCGCCCGCTGCCCTTCGAGGAGTGGGCCCGCGGGGCCGCCGCCACCGCGATCCAGTCCTTCATCTCGTCAGATCACCCGCACCCGAGCCGCTGAACCAACTCTCCCTGGAGGTACGACCCATGCGGTCATCCTCGTACGCCGTCATGCCCGCACGCGCCCTGAGAGCCGTGGTGGTCCTGGCCCTCGCCGCAGGCGCCGTCACCGCAGCCCCCGCGGCCCGGGCAGGGACCGCGGACACTCCGCCGCTCGCCGCCAAGCCCTATATGGGCTGGTCGAGTTGGAGCATGCAGTCCTCCAAGTACCCCGGCCTCAACCCGGACGGCGACTACAGCTACCTCACCGAGGCGAACGTCACCAAGCAGACCGACGCGCTGGCCGCCAAGCTGAAGAAGTTCGGCTACGAGTACGTCAACATCGACGCCGGCTGGTGGCGCGACACCACCTGGAAGCCCGAGTACGACCAGTACGGCCGCCAGAAGGCCGACCCGAAGCGCTTCCCCAGCGGCATGAAGGCCGTCGCCGACCGTATCCACGCCAAGGGTCTCAAGGCCGGTATCTACCTGCCCGCCGGTCTGGAGAAGGAGGCGTACGGCGACGGCAGGACGCCGGTCTGGAACGCCGAGGGCTGCACCACCGCCGACATCGTCTACGGCGACCTGCGCACCACCAACGGCTGGGACAGTTCCTACAAGCTCGACTTCTCCCGCCCCTGCACCCAGAAGTACGTGGATGCGCAGGCCCGGTTGATCGCCGGATGGGGCTACGACTTCCTGAAGCTCGACGGCGTCGGGCCCGGGTCCGGCAAGAGCGGTGACCAGTACGACAACGTTGCCGACGTGGCCGCCTGGAACAAGGCCATCGCCGCCACCGGCCGCCCGATCCACCTCGAACTGTCCTGGTCGCTGGACATCGGCCACGCCGCCGACTGGAAGAAGTACTCGAACGGCTGGCGCATCGACACCGACGTCGAGTGCTACTGCAACACCCTCGTCAGCTGGGAGAACTCCGTCGACGACCGCTGGGACGACGCTCCCGGCTGGACCAGGCACGCGGGCCCCGGCGGCTGGAACGACCTCGACTCCCTCGACGTCGGCAACGGCGCGATGGACGGCCTGACCAAGGCCGAGCGGCAGAGCTACGCCACCCTCTGGGCCATCGCCAAGTCCCCTCTCTTCACCGGCGACGACCTCACCCGCCTCGACTCCTACGGCCTCTCCCTCCTGACCAACACGGAAGTCATCGCCTTCAACCAGGGCGCCACCCCGCCCGCACGCCCGATCACCCCCTCCGACCCCCAGCGGGTGTGGGCCGCGAAGAACCCCGACGGCAGCTACACCGTCGCCCTGTTCAACCTCGCCGACTCGCCCGCCGCCGTCTCCGCCCCTTGGGCCTCCCTGGGCTTCACCGGGAGGGCGACCGTGCGCGACCTGTGGAACCATGAGAACCTCGGCAGCTTCAAGGACAAGGTCGCCGAGGCGCTGCCCGCCCATGGCTCCCGTCTCTTCACGGTCACCCCGCACGGCAGCACGCTCGGCTTCACCGGCTACGAGGCCGAGTCGAGCGGCAATACCCTCGCCGGCAACGCCTCCGTCGCCGACTGCTCCGCCTGCTCCGGAGGAAAGAAGGTCGGCAATCTCTACCTCGGAGGCAAGCTCACCTTCAACGACATCGTCGTGCCCAAGGCCGGCACCTACCAGGTGAAGATCGCCTATGTCAGCGGCGACGCCCGCTCGGTCGCCGTCTCCACCAATGGCGGCGGGGCGACCACCCACACGTTCCCGTCCACCGGTGACTGGGGCACGGCCGAAACGGTCACGGTCCCGTTGACCCTCAAGGCAGGCTCCAACATGATCACCTTCGACAGCGGCAACAGCTACGCACCGGACATCGACCGGATCGACGTACCCAAGTCGTCCTGAACGACCCACCAGGAGCCGCCATGACCCCCGACCACTCCTCCCACCTGCCCAGACGCAAGCTGCTCGCCCTGGCCACGGCCACCGGAGCAGCCCTCGCGACCCTCCCCGCCTTCACCGCGACGGCCGCACCCCGGCGTCCCGCCGGCGCACCGGCATCACCGGCGACTTCACGCCACACCCTGTGGTGGCAGGCCCCCGCCGACGACACCTCGATGATCGAACAGGGCCTTCCCGTCGGCAACGGCCGCCTCGGCGCCCTCGCGAGCAACGACCCCGGCCGTGAACTCCTCCTGCTCACCGACGCCACGATGTGGACCGGCGGCCTCAACGACACCCTCGACGCCGACGGCCAATTCCCCTACGGCCGCGACGACTTCGGCTCCTTCACCCTGCTCGCCCGGCTCACCGTCGACATCCCCGACCACGACCTGGGCTCGGTCTCCGGCTACCGTCGCACCCTCGACCTCGCACAGGGCGTGGTGACGACGTCGTACGTCCGGTCGGGGGTGACGTACCAGCGGCAGATCTTCGCGAGTCGGCCCGATGACGTGATCGTCGTGCACTTCACCCAGAGCGGCGGCGGCCGTTACACCGGCACCGTAGCCCTGGAGGGCACGCACGGGGAGAAAGCCTCGACCTCCTTCGGCGCCGCGTTTCCCAACGGACTGAGGTACGGGGCCGCCGTCACCGCGTACGGCACCGGAGGCCGGGTCGCCGTCAGTGGGTCGCAGGTCGCCTTCTCGGGCTGCAAGGACCTCACCGTCGTCGTCAGCGGAGGCACCGACTACGCACCGGACGCGGCCCAGGGCTATCGCGACCCGTCCCTCGACCCGCAGCGTCTCGCCCGCACCAAGGTCCGCGACGCGGCCGCCCACTCGGCGGACACCCTGCTGCGCACCCATGTCGCCGACCACCGCGCGCTGTTCGGGAAGTTCGACCTGTCGCTCGGCGCGTCCACCGACGAGCAGCGCTCCCTCGACACCTGGGAGCGGATCACGGCCCGCGCCAGGGACGGGGCACCCGACCCCGAACTCGAGGCCACCTATGTGCAGTTCGGCCGCTACCTGATGATCTCCGGTTCACGCGGCAGCCTGCCGCTGGGCCTGCAAGGCCTGTGGCTGGACGGCAACGACCCGGCCTGGATGGGGGATTACCACACCGACATCAACATCCAGATGAACTACTGGATGGCCGACCGGGCGGGCTTGTCCTCCTGTTTCGACGCCTTCACCGACTACTGCGTCGCGCAGGTCCCGTCCTGGACCGACCTGACCCGCCGCCTGTTCGACGATCCGCGCAACCGCTACCGCAACTCCAGCGGGAAGAGCGCCGGTTGGACCGTCGCCATCTCCACCAACCCGTACGGCGGTGGCGGCTGGTGGTGGCATCCGGCGGGCAACGCCTGGCTGTGCAACACCCTCTGGGAGCACTACGAGTTCACACGGTCGCGGTCCCACCTGGAGAAGATCTACCCCCTCCTCAAGGGCGCCTGCGAGTTCTGGGAGGCGCGGCTGCTGACGACCACCCTGCCGGGCACGTCGAAGGAGGTCCTGATCGCCGACAGCGACTGGTCGCCGGAGCAGGGACCGCTCGACGCCAAGGGGATCACCTACGCCCAGGAGCTGGTGTGGGCGCTGTTCGGCAACTACTGCGTCGCAGCGGCCGAGGTGAAGAAGGACGGCGGCTACGCGGACACCGTCGCCGGCCTCCGCAAGCGGCTCTATCTGTCCCAGGTCAGCCCCAAGACCGGCTGGCTGGAGGAGTGGATGTCGCCCGACAACCTGGGCGAGACCACCCACCGCCACCTCTCCCCGCTCATCGGCCTGTTCCCCGGCGACCGCATCCGCCCCGACGGCTCCACCTCGGCCGACATCGTTGCCGGCGCCACCGCCCTGCTCACCGCGCGCGGCATGGAGAGCTTCGGCTGGGCCAACGCCTGGCGCAGCCTGTGCTGGGCCCGCCTCAAGAACGCCGACAACGCCTACCGGCTGATCGTGAACAACCTCCGCCCGTCGACCGACGGCGGCAACGGCACCGCCCCCAACCTCTTCGACATCTACGAACTCGGGCCGGGCAACGGTGTCTTCCAGATCGACGCCAACTTCGGCACCCCGGCGGCCGTCACCGAGATGCTCCTGTACTCCCGCCCCGGCCACCTGGAACTCCTTCCGGCCCTCCCCGACGCATGGGCCGCCTCCGGCTCCCTCACCGGGGCCCCGGCCCGCGGCGGCTTCGTCGTCGACCTGAGCTGGAAGCAGGGGAAGCCGACCGAGGCACGCATCCACAGTGTGGGCGGGCGCACCACGACAGTGGCGTACGGCGGTGCGTCCCGGACCGTGATCGTGGAACCCGGCGGATCGATGATCCTCAAGGACTTCGCGTGGTGAGGGCTCGGTCCGCCCGGGCCGTCCGGCTGGCCGCCCTGCTCGTACTGGTCGGCGCGATCCAGGCGGCGGCACCGGTGCACGCGGCCGATGTGCAACCGGAGTTCGCCGTACGGGGAGCGCCCGTCGACAGGCATGACGTCGTCACCTGGGGGGCGAGCGCCGACCGTATGGGCGCCGCCGTCGCCGACCGCGGCTACCGGCTGGTCGTGCACACCAGCGTCGGCGGCACCGGTCTGCGGATCCGGCTCTCCAACGCCTTCGGGGACCGGCCGGTGACCTTCGACAGCGCGTACGCCGGAATCCAGCGGACCGGCGCCGAACTCGTCCCGGGCAGCAACCGCCGCCTGACCTTCGACGGCGCCCGGTCCGTCACCGTCCCCGCCGGTGCCGTGGCGCTCAGCGATCCCCTGCCCGGCGGACTCCCCGCCGCGACCAATCTGGTGATCAGCATCCACTCACCCGACGCGGCGGGCCCGGCGACCGGCCACTGGATGGCCATGCAGACGTCCTACGCCGCCCAGGGCGACCACACCGCCGAGGACGGCGCCGTCAACTGGACGGAGACCACCGGCTCCTGGACCTACCTCGACGCCGTCTCCGTAAGACCATCCGCGGGCAGCGGTGCCGTCGTCGCCCTCGGCGACTCCATCACCGACGGCTGGCAGTCCACCACCGACCTCAACCGCCGCTGGCCCGACTACCTCGCGCGCCGGCTCCAGAAGGGCGACACGGACGTCAGAGGCGTCGCCGACGAGGGAATCTCCGGCAACAAGGTCCTCGCGGACGGCGCGGGCCAGAGCGCCCTGAACCGCCTGCGGCGTGACGTCCTCTCCCAGCCGGGGGTCCGTACCGTCTTCCTCTTCGAGGGCGTCAACGACCTCAAGGCCCACACCGGGGTCACCGCCCAGGACCTGATCGCCGGCTACCGCGAGATCGCCGCCCGAGTCCACGCGGCGGGCAAGTGCGTCGTCGTCTCCACGGTCGGCCCCTTCAAGGGCTGGCCCGAATGGGATCCGGCCGCCGAGGCGGTACGCCAGGAGGTCAACACCTACCTCCGCGGCAGCGACGACTTCGACGCCGTCACCGACTTCGACCGCATCCTGCGCAGCCCCTACGACCCCGAACGGATCCTGCCCTTCTTCGACGGCGGCGACCATCTGCACCCGAACGACAAGGGCATGGCGGCGATGGCCGACTCCGTCGACCTCAAGAGCCTCGACTGCGACGGACGGAGGTGAGACACGGGCCACTCAGCCCGAGGCCTGGGATCCGGGCGCGATGAGACCCTTCCGGTAGGCGATCGCCACCGCCTCCGTACGGCTCGTCGCGCCCAGCTTGGCCAGGATGTTGGACACATGCACGCTCGCCGTCTTGCCGGTGATGAACAGCTCCTCGCCGATCTGCCGGTTGCTGCGGCCGAGGGCGAGCAACCGCAGCACGTCCTGCTCGCGGGCGGTGAGCGGCGAGGTGCGTGACCCGTCCGAGGGGGCGTCGGCGAGGCGGCCCCGGCGTATCAACCCGTCCAGGCGCTCCAACAGCGGTGCCGCACCGAGCCGCTCGGCCACCGCTCGGGCCTCATGCGCCTGGACGGCCGCCTCCTCCCGGCGCTCGGCCGCCAACAGGGCCTCCACATACCCCACTTGGCAGCGCACCCGCTCGTACACGTCCCCATACCCGAACGCGGCCATCGCCTTCTCCCAGGCCGCCGTGTCCGGCCCGGACAAGACCCGCGCCCACTCCGCCTCGGCGCGGGCCAGCCAGGCCTGTCCCTCGGGGCCCTGGGGCGCGCCGCTCCCATCGCCCCCCGCCGTGTCGCGGGCCAACTCGATCAGCTCGTCGGCGGTGTCCTTCCAGCGCTGCGAACCGTCGCCGCCGAGCGGCAGTTCCACGGCCGCGTCGGCCACCGCCGACAGCGCGAGGGCCGCCAGCCGGACCGAGGCGTAGGGCCGGGCACCCGACTCGTCGGTCAGCGCCTCCACCGAGGCCCGCGTCTGCTGCACGGCCGCCGCAGGATCACCTCGCAGCACGGCCGCCTCGGTCAGCGCGATCCCCGCGACCAGCGTGGCCATCCAGTCGAAGGGCCCCTTCAACAGGGCCTCGGCCCGCTCCACGGCTCCCAGGTCACCGCGCGCCAGCGCCACATACAGAGCCGGCGCCGCCGCGTACCCGCCCGCCGCGGGCAGCACCGCCGCGTCGGCGGCCGCGGCCCGGACGCACTCGTCCCAGTGACCCAGTGTGTACAGCACCAGCAGCTGCAGATACCGGATCTCCAGCGGATACGGCGATGACAGCAGCCCCGCCCGCCGGGCCCGGTCCAGCCCCTCGGCCACCCACGGCAGACATGCCTCCAGGTCGCCGGACTCGAAGCAGCCGACGGCGAGGTTGAACAGGGCGCGCATCTCCACCGGCGCGTTCCCGGCCCGTCGGGCCAGCTCGCGGGCCTCCTTCAGCCGCTCGCGTCCCTCGGGCGTGCGACGGCCGCCGCCCTCCAGGATCGCCAGGGAGATCAGGAGATCGGCCTGCGCGTCCGGCACCCCCAGCTGCTCGGCCACACGCAGCGCCTCGCGGGCGACCCGCACCGCGGTCTCGTTCTCCCCGATGTGCCGGGCCGCCATCACATGGGTGGCCGCCGCCCACACCCAGGTCCGGGTGGGCGGTTCGGCGGGGATCAGCGCGAGGGCCTCGCTGCTGTAGGCGAAGGCGGACGTGAGGTTGTCGACGCTCATCAGATTGCCGGCCAGCGTGTAGCGCACCCGGGCGGCGAGTTCGGAGTCCGCGTCCTGGCCGATGCCCGCGAGCGCGGCCCGGGTGAGCGACACCGCGCGATGCGAGTCACCGGCGTGTGCGGCCGCCGCCGAGGCACGCAGGGTGAGCGTCACCCGGTCGACGCCCTCGCCCGAGGGCCGGGCCGCCGCGTCCACCGAGGCCCACAGGTCGAGCGCGGTCTCCAGATGACGTAGCTCCTCGGCGGGCGCGCCCACCCGCTGTGCGTGACCGGCGGCCTCCAGCGAGGCGGCCAGCGCCTCCGCCAGTTCATGGCTCTCGCGATAGTGATGGGCCCGCTCGGCAGCGGTCTCGCCCGGATGGCCCCGCCCCACGAGCAGCCGGGCGAACGTGCCGTGCAGCCGGGACCGTTCACCCGGCAGCAGATCCGCGTACACCGCCTCCCGGGTCAGGGCGTGCCGGAAGGCGTACGTGTCCCCGCCCCCGGCGACCAGCAGCTGGCGTCCGATCGCCTCGCGCAGCGCCGACTCCAGCTCCTCCTCCGGCAGCCCGACCGCTGCCCGCAGCACCTCGTGCTCGACACGCCGCCCCGCGACGGCGGCGGTGCGCAGCACCTGCTGGGCGGTGTCCGAGAGCTGCTCGACCCGGATGAGCAGCACATCGGCCAACCCGCTCGGTACCCCACCGGCCTCCGCGTCCGTGGCAGCGACCAGCTCCTCCGCGTAGAAGGCGTTGCCCTCGGCCCGCTCGACGATGCGCCGGATCGTGGCATCCGGCAACGGACGATCCTGCACGGCCCGCACCAGCCGGGCGACCTCCCCGTCGGCCAGGGGTCGCAGTTCGAGCCGCTCCACCGCGGGCAGCCGCACCAGCTCGGCCAGCAACGGCCGCAGCGGATGACGCCGGTGCAGGTCGTCCGCCCGATAGGAGGCGAGGACACCGAGACGATGGGTCGGCGCACCGCCCGCCGACCGCTGCAGAATGCCCCGGCTGAGCAGGAACCGCAGCAGATCCCGGGACGACTGGTCCGCCCAGTGCAGGTCCTCCAGGATCAACAGGAGGGGCGAGAGATCGGCGAGCTCGGCCAGCAGCCCGGCCATGCCCTCGAAGAGCTCCAGCCGACCGCCCGCGTCCACCCCTGAACCGAGCAAGCGGCCCACCACGGGATGAGCACCCAGCACCGAAGCGAACCGCTCGTCCCCGGCCAGCACCCCGAGAATCTCCGTGAACGGCAGATACGGCAGTCCCACATCACCGAGATCGACACAGTGCCCGACCACCACGGTCATCCCGGCCCCGACGGCCCGCCCCGCAACCTCCCCCAGCACCCGGGTCTTCCCCACCCCGGCGTCCCCCGCCACGAGCACGGCCCCCGCCTCACCCCGCCGGGCTCGCTCCAGCACATCGAGCAGCCGCCCGACCTCCTCGTCGCGGCCGACCAACGGGCTGTTGAAGACGCTCTCCGTCACACCCCCATCCTGGCACGCACCACTGACAGCGCTTCCAGGTCAAGGCCTCGGGAAACGCCGTCAAGGGGCGCGGGGAACCGCGCGACGAGGCACCGACCACCGGCACCCGCCGCCAAAACAGAACCCCCACCCCCTGGGGCGCTCAAGACCGCAACACCCGAGCCCAATCCTCCGGCACCCGCCCCGCAGGACCCGGCGCCGGCTGATCCGCAGGATGACTCACCGGCGGCGCAAGGTCAGGGCCGGACTCGTACAACTGCGAGCTGCTGAAGTCCCAGAACCACCCCTCACCCGGCTCAAAGCTGCGCATGACCGGATGCCCCGTCTCCCGGAAGTGCGCGGTCGCATGCTTGGACGGCGAGTCGTCACAACACCCGACATGCCCGCACTGAGCACACCGCCGCAGATGAAACCACCACCCACCCACCGCGTCGCACTCCACGCATCCGGTGCCGCTCGGCGGAACGCTCGGATCGATTCCGTCGGCGCTGTTCATACAGACTCCTCGGGTGTCTCGTCGGCGGCGGCCGTGAGCGGAAGCAGGACCTGGAAGCGTGTGTCCCCGGGCTCGGACTCCACCTGAAGCGTGCCGTGGTGCTTGTTGACGACGATCCGCCAGGAGATGTCGAGCCCGAGCCCCGTCCCCTCACCCACCGGCTTGGTGGTGAAGAACGGATCGAAGATACGGCCGCGGATCTCCTTCGGCACCCCGGGCCCGGTGTCCCGGAACTCCACCAGCAACTGCTCGTGCTCCAACGCCGTTCGCACGGTCAACGTGCCTTCCCCGCCCGCACTGTTGATGGCGGAGACCGCGTTGTCGATCAGGTTGGTCCACACCTGGTTGAGCTCCGCCGGGTACGCGGGGATCTTCGGGAGCGTACGGTCGTAGTCCTTGACGACCTTGATGCTCTCCCCGATCTTCCCGGAGAGCATCAGCAAGGTGCTGTCGAGGAGTTCGTGGACGTCGGCGACCTGGTACGGCGCCCGGTCCAGCTGCGAGTACTGCTTGGCGGCGTCGACGAGGTGCGAGATGCGGTCGGTGGAGTCGTTGATCTCGTCCATCAACAGCTCGGTCTCGACGGTGTAGTTGAGCCAGCCGATCGCGTTCGGCAGGATCTCCTCGTCCACGGAGGCCGCGATCTGGTCGAGCCAGTCCACGTCCAGGCCGGCCTGGACGAAGGTCGGTGCGATCCGCCAGCCTTCCTGGATGTCGTGGTCGTCGAGCCAGTCGCCGAGCTCGTCCTCCCGGTCGGAGGCCTCCAGCGGGCTCAACGTGGGTGCTTTGGCGACGCGTTCGGCGGTGCGTTCCTGGATCTCGATGAGGTTCGCCATGACCTCGGGGGCGTAGTTGCCCTGCGCGATGACGGCGAGCTTGTGCCGCATCTTGCCCACGCGCTCGCGCAGGGTCGCGGTGGCCCGGACGGCCGCCGCGGCGGGGTTGTTGAGCTCGTGCGTCAGCCCCGCCGACAACGAGCCGAGGGCCAGCAGCCGTTCGCGCTGTCCGATCGCCCGCTGGGTGCTCTTGGAACCGAAGAAGAGCCCCTCCAGCAGATGGACCGCCATCGGGAACCACTCCTGCATGAAGTCCGAGAACTTCTCGCCGGGCAGCACGAAGAACCGGGTCGGCTCCGTGACCCGCATGGAGTTGTTGTAGACCTGGGGGACCCGGTCCCCGAGGTAGGCCTGCATGGATCCCGCGTACACCCCGCTCTGGGAGGTGCGCGTGACCTCCACGTCGTCGCCGCCGACGCGACGCGACAGGACGACCGTGCCCTCGATCATGACGTAGAAGCAGGTGGCGGGTTCACCCTCGGTGTAGACCGGTCCGGGCTCGAAGAGCTCGACCCGGCCCGCGCTGCACAACTGCCCGAGCTGTACGGGCGACAGCTTCTCGAACAGGAACAGGGCCCCGACCTCCTCGGGGCTGCACGGCATCAACCGGCCGCTCACGACTGCTCCAGATACCGGTGGACGAGCATCACGGCCATGGCTCCCTCTCCGACGGCGGACGCGACGCGCTTGGCGGACTCGGCGCGCGCGTCGCCCGCCACGAACACGCCGGGAATATTGGTCTCCAGGTGGTACGGCGGCCGGTCCAGCTCCCAGTCCGCCGGCGGACGCCCGTCGGCGGTGAGGTCGGGTCCGGCCAGGATGAACCCGTGCTCGTCGCGCAGCACCGTGCCGTCCAGCCAGCCGGTCAGCGGGGCCGCGCCGATGAACACGAACATCCACTGCGCGTCGACGAGTTCGGTCTCGCCGGTCTCCACATCGCGCAGGGTGAGCTGCTCCAGATGGTCCGAGCCGTGCGCCGACTCGACCACGGTACGCGCGCGTACCGAGATGTTCGGCGCCTCGTTGATCTGCTGGATCAGGTAGTACGACATCGAGGCCGACAGGTCCGGTCCGCGCACCAGCAACGTCACGGACTTGGCGCCCCGGGACAGGTACATGGCCGCCTGCCCGGCCGAGTTGGCGCCGCCCACGATGTACACGTCGTGGCCCTGGCAGGAGGCCGCCTCGGTGAGCGCGGAGCCGTAGTACACCCCGCAGCCGGTCAGGTCGTTGCAGCCCGGCGCCTCCAACTGCCGGTAGGACACGCCGGTCGCCAGGATCACGCTGTGCGCGGCGACCGCCGACCCGTCCGAGAACCGCACGGTCCGCGCGGCCCCGTTGACCTCGAGACCGGTGACCTCGCGCGCGGTGAGGATCTCGGCGCCGAACTTCGCCGCCTGCCGCCGCGCCCGGTCGGTGAGCTGGGCGCCGGAGACGCCGTCGGGGAAGCCGAGGTAGTTCTCGATCCGCGAGCTCTGCCCGGCCTGCCCGCCGGTCGCCGACCGCTCCACCAGCACCGTCCGCAGCCCTTCCGAGGCCCCGTACACGGCGGCCCCGAGCCCGGCCGGCCCGCCGCCGATCACGACGAGGTCGTAGAAGTCCGCCGCCGGTGTGGTCGCCAGGCCCACCCGCGCCGCCAGTTCGGGTGCCTCGGGCTCGACGAGCGGATCCCCGTCCGGGGTGATCACCAGCGGCAGCCGCTGCCCGTCCTGCCCGGCGGCGGAGAGCAGCCGCCTGCCCTCCGGCTCGTCGGCCGAGTACCAGCGGTAGGGGACCTGGTTGCGGGCCAGGAACTCCCGTACGTCCGACGACCGCGCCGACCAGCGGTGCCCGACGACCTTGGTGCTGGGTACCGGGCGGAAGTCACTGCACCGCCAGGCCTCCAGGAGGTCGTCCAGGACCGGATAGAGCTTCTCCTCCGGCGGGTCCCAGGGCTTGAGCAGATAGTGGTCGAGGTCGACGACGTTGATCGCGTCGATCGCCGCGCTCGTGTCCGCGTACGCGGTCAGCAGGACCCGCCGGGCGCCCGGATACACGTCCAGCGCCTGTTCCAGGAACTCGATGCCGTTCATCTGCGGCATGCGGTAGTCGGCCAGGATCACGGCCACGAGATCACCGCGCAGCTTCAGCTCGCGCAGCGCGTCCAGCGCGGACTCTCCGGACTCCGCGCGCACGACCCGGTAGGACTCGCCGTAGCGCCGCCGCAGATCACGGGCGACGGCTCGGGAGACTCCCGGGTCGTCGTCCACGGTCATGATGACGGTCCGCGCAGCGTCGGACGCCTGTGCCATGCCTCTCCCACCCCGAGTGGTCGGACCGACGACGCGGAGAGCCCTGTCGCAAAGGCGGTCGCCGCGCCGGCTCCCGCCCATCGTATGTTCGATCGTCCCGCTTCGCTCAGATATGGCGCGGGCAGCCGGATACGGAGCGGGCAGGACCCCTCAGCCGTGCCGCGAGGACAGCACGCAGAACTCGTTCCCCTCCGGATCCTGCAGCACCACCCATGTCTGCTCGCCCTGCCCGACGTCCGCGCGCCGCGCCCCGAGCGCCAGCAGCCGGGCCACCTCCGCGTCCCGGTCGTCGGGACGGAAGTCCAGGTGGAGCCGGTTCTTGACGGTCTTGCCCTCGGGCACCGGCGCGAAGAGCAGCCCCGGCAGCCGGTCCTTCTCGGGCCGGATCTCGTACTCGTCGGCCGAGTCGTTGACGACCACCCAGCCCAGTGCCTCGGCCCACCAGCGTCCCAGGGCGACGGGGTCGGCCGCGTCCACGTTCAGTTGCTCCCATTCCAAGGCCACGGCGTCAGCGTAGTGAAGACTGAAGCGACGTGACCACGACATTTGGAGGCAGTCGGATGACGCGCCCGATCACCGCTGGGGTCGACGGAACCGAGGAGAGCCTGGCCGCACTGGACTGGGCGGCCAGGGAGGCGGTCCGCCGGGGGCTCCCGCTGCGGGTGGTGCAGGCCTGGCGGTTCCAGCCGTACGACGCGATCGACGCCGCCGGTCAGGAGACCCAGGCCGGCTGGGTGCGGGACGCGGTCGCCCAGGCGGCGCAGGCCGTCGCCGCGCGGCACTCCGGTCTGGAGGTGACCACCGAGGTGCTGGAGGGGGAGACGGTCGACGCGCTGGTGGGCGCGGCGGCGGAGGCCGAGCTGCTGGTGCTGGGCTCACGGGGGCACGGGCCGGTCGTCGGGTTCCTGCTCGGGTCGGTCGGGCAGCAGGTCATCGCCGAGGCGACCCGGCCGGTGGTGCTCGTCCGCGCCGGGGACCAGCCCTCGACCGAGGCGGCGGGCCGCGAGATCGTCGTCGGTCAGCAGGGCGAGCCGGACGACAGCGCCGAGACGCTGCGGTTCGCGTTCGAGACGGCGGCCGCCCGAGGGGCGACCGTGCGGGCGGTACGGGCCTGGACGCTGCCGCCGGTGTTCGCGTACAGCCCCGCCTCCATGGAGCTACTCGACGAGGCCGGGGGACTGGAGCCGTACGAGAAGAGGGCCCTCACCGCGGCCCTTCAGCCGTGGCGGGAGCGGTTCCCGGACGTCCCCGTGGTCGAGCACGTGGAGATCGGCAGCGCGGGGCAGGTGCTGCTGGCGGTGGCCGCGCGGGCCCAGCTGATGGTCGTGGGCCGGCGTGCGCACCGTACGGCGGTGGGCGCGCGGATCGGCTCGGTGGCGCACGGGGTCCTGCACCACGCGGAGTGTCCGGTGGCCGTGGTCCCGCACGCCTGAGTCACTCGCCGGTCGTGGGCTGCAGCGTCTCGCGGGCCGTGGGCAGGATGTTCTGGATGTAGTCCTCGACCGCCACGTCCAGGCCTATGTCCTGCTGGGCCCGCTCGGACAGGTACCAGCGGTGCTCCAGCAGCTCGTGGTAGATCTCGGCCGCGTCCATCGTGCCGCGCAGTTCGAGCGGTACGGCCCGCACGGTGGGCCGGAAGACGTCCCGCACCCAGCGGTGGGCCAGCACCTCGGGGCGGGCGGCGAGGGGGTCTCCCGGGGCGTAGTCCTCCTGGGTGGCCATCCAGCTCTCCAGGTCGTTCAGCAGCCGTCGGGCCTGGTTCTCCTCGGTGTCCAGGCCGGTCAGGCGCAGGAGTTGGCGCTGGTGGTGGCCGGCGTCGACGACCTTGGGCACGAAGGTGACCGTGTCGCCGTTCGAGGAGTGCTGGATCTGCATCTCCGCCACGTCGAAGCCGAGGTCGTTCAGGCGGCGGATCCGGCGTTCGATGTAGTGGTACTTGCCCGCCGGGTAGACGGAGGTGCGGGTCAGCTCCTGCCACAGGTCGCCGTAGCGCGCGCAGATCTCCATGCCGAACTCGACCGGGTCCACGGACGGGTGCAGCGCCCCGGACGCCTCCAGGTCCAGCAGCTCGCCGCTGATGTTGACGCGGGCGAGGTCGAGGTCGTACTCCCGCTGCCCGGTGCTGAGTTGGGGGTGCAGATCGCCGGTCTCGGCGTCCACCAGGTAGGCGGCGTAGGCGCCCGCGTCCCGTCTGAACAGGGTGTTGGACAGGGAGCAGTCGCCCCAGGCGAACCCGGCCAGGTGCAGACGCACCAGCAGGACGGCGAGGGCGTCCATGAGGCGGTGCATGGTGGCCGGGCGCATGGTGGTCTCGAACATCGAGCGGTACGGCTGCGATCCGCGCAGATGCCGGGTGATCAGGACCGGCTCCAGTGGGGCGTCCTCGCCGTCGGTGCGGCCGGTGACCACGGCCAGCGGGTCGACCGCGGGGATGCCGAGCCGGTCGAGGTCGCGCAGCAGCTCGTACTCGCGCAGCGCGGGCCGTTCGGCGAGTTCCTTGACGGCGATCACCTCGTCGCCTGCGCGGGCGTAGCGCACGACGTGCCGGGAGATGCCGCGGGGCAGCGGGACCAGGTACTCCTCCGGCCACTCCTCCAGCGGCAGCTGCCACGGCAGTTCCAGCAGGAGCGCGGGGTGCTCCGGGTTGGTCGCGCTGATCTGCAGTGCCATGGCTCGCGTGTCCTTGCCTCGCGGGTGATCGTCACCTCACCTTAAAGGGCGCGCTCCTTGGCCTGAAGTGCCGCCTCACGGACTGGACCGCGGTGCGCGGGACCGTGTCCGGGCAGCAGCAGATCGCCCTCCAGTGCGGCGATCACGTCGAGCGAGGCCACGGCCCGGGCGCGCTCGTGCTGGAACATGTCGGGCAGCAGCTGCGGCCCCTGGATGCGTGAGGTGGGGTGACCGGTTCCGATCGCGTCGCCCGCGATCACCACACCGGCGTCCGGGAGATGGAAGACCACGTGCCCGTCGGTGTGGCCCGGCGTGTGCACCGGCACGGGCCTGCCGGGCAGGTCCAGCGCGCCCGGCACCGGGAACGCCTCGGCAGCGGCGACCGGCACGTCGGCCATACCGCCGACGCGCAGGGTGTGCAGCGCCCAGGGCAGCACCCCCGGCCGCCAGCTGTTGCGCAGCACCTGCCCGACGCTCACCTGCTGCAGGAACTCCCGTCGGGCGTGCGGCACTTCGGCCTCGTGGAGGTAGACGGGCGTGCCGTAGGTGCAGCGCAGGAACTCGGCGGACCCCAGGTGGTCGTTGTGCGCGTGGGTGATCAGCACCGCCGCGACGGCCTCCGGGGAACTGCCCACCGCCGCGAGGGAGGCGAGCAGCTGCTGCCGGTCACCCAGGTAGCCGGTGTCGATGAGGGTGACCTCGTCCCCGTCCGCGAGTATCACCCAGTTCGTGTTGCTGCCGCGCACCAGATGAATACCGTCGGCGACCTGACGTACGTCTGCCTGCATGGCCTCAGCAAAGCAGACGGGGGCGGGACCGGAGGCGTCCGGTCCGCGCCAACCTGGGGCAGGAGGAAGGGCGGCCTCCGGCACCGTCCGCCGGAGGCCGCCCCCGCGTGCATCCGAAGCGGCCGCCTCTCCGCCTCAGTGCACGCCGTGCGGGCGGAACTGGATGCTGATGCGCGGTCCCGAGGCCCTTGTGCTCTTGGGTACGCAGTGCTCCCAGGTCCGCTGGCAGGAGCCGCCCATGACGATCAGGTCCCCGTGCCCCAGCGGCCGGCGCACGGTGTCGCCCCCTCGCATCGGACGCAGCAGCAGGTCACGCGGTGCGCCCACCGAGAGGATCGCGACCATCGTGTCCTCCCGCGCACCGCGCCCGATCCGGTCGCCGTGCCAGGCCACGCTGTCCCGGCCGTCGCGGTAGTAGCACAGGCCCGCCGTGGTGAACGGCTCACCCAGCTCGTCGGCGTAGTGCGCGCTCAACGCCTCCCGCGCCTCGTCCAGCACCGGGTGCGGCAGCGGGTCGTCCGCGCTGTAGAACGCCAGCAGTCGCGGGACGTCCACGACCTGGTCGTACATCGTGCGACGTTCCGCCCGCCATGGCACCTCGGCGGCCAGCTGTTCGAACAGCGTGTCCGAACCGGCCAGCCATCCGGGCAGCACGTCGATCCAGGCGCCGAGCCCGAGCGGCGTCCGGCGGATCCCGTCGAGGGGGCCGAGGCGGAGCCGGTCGGTCTGGTCGAAGAGCGAGCCCTGGAGGTGCGTGGTCATGGATCCAGCGTACTCCTTAATCGAAAATATGTTCCCACTAAATGTCGGGCCGGATGCCGGGCTGGATGTCGGGCAAAGCCTTCGCCGCCTGTGCTTTCGATACATCGACGTATCGGATACATTCCTGTATCCAACGGAGGGACCGGCATGGTGGTCGAGGAGACGGCGCGGCGCGTGACGAAGCGCCGGGTGCGCACGCGGGCGAACCTGCTCGACGCCGCGTTCGCGGTGTTCGCGGCCAAGGGGTTCGGGCGGGTCTCCATCGAGGAGGTCTGCGAGGCCGCCGGGTACAGCAGAGGCGCCTTCTACTCGAACTTCGACAGCCTGGACGAGCTGTTCTTCGCCCTCTACCAGCAGCGCGCCGACCTGATCGCCGAGCAGGTCGCCGGCGCCCTCGCCCTGGACGGCCCCGACCTCGACGTACCCGCGGCTGTCGACCGTGTCACCGAAGTGCTGCTCCTCGACCTGGACTGGCTCCTGGTGAAGACGGACTTCCTGGTGCACGCCGCCCGCGATCCGCAGGTGGCCGAGACCCTGCTGGAGCACCGGGCCCGGCTGCGGCGCGCGATCGCCGACCGGCTGGCCCGCGCACAGGGCTTCCCCCGGCTGCCCGCCGTCCTCGGCGACGTGGAGAGCGCGGCCCATGCCGTGGTCGCCGCCTACGACGGAGTCACCACCCAACTCCTGCTGGACAAGGACGTCGAGCGCGCCCGCGTCTGGCTGAAGCAACTTCTCACCGCGCTGTTGACCGACGGCAGCGGCAACCCCCAACGAGCCCATTGAGAAAGGGAACGGTCGCCATGGATGCGGACGTCATCGTCGTCGGAGCGGGCCTCGCGGGCCTGGTCGCCGCGCACGAACTCACCAGCAGGGGGCGGCGCGTCGCCCTGGTGGACCAGGAGAACGCCGCCAACCTCGGCGGCCAGGCATTCTGGTCGTTCGGCGGACTCTTCCTCGTCGACTCCCCGGAGCAGCGCCGCCTCGGCATCAAGGACTCCTTCGACCTGGCCTGGAGCGACTGGCAGGGCAGCGCGCAGTTCGACCGGACGGACGACGAGGACTCCTGGGCGGTGCGCTGGGCGCGCGCGTACGTCGAGTGGGCGGCGGGGGAGAAGCGGCCCTGGCTGGAGAGTCACGGCATCAAGCTGCTGCCGACCGTCGGCTGGGCCGAGCGCGGCGACCTCCGCGCCGACGGGCACGGCAACTCCGTGCCCCGCTTCCATGTGACCTGGGGGACCGGCACGGGCGTCGTCGAGCCCTTCGTCGACTCCGCCAGGCAGGCCGCGCGCGACGGCCTGCTCACCTTCCACCACCGCCACCAGGTCGACGAGCTCGTCATCGAGGACGGCACCGCCCGCGGGGTGCGCGGCACGGTCCTCGCCGAGGACAACTCGGCCCGCGGTGTCGCCTCCAACCGCGACCGCGTAGGCGACTTCGAACTCACCGCCCAGGCCGTCGTGGTGACCACCGGTGGCATCGGCGCCAACCACGACATCGTCCGCCGCTACTGGCCCGAGCGCCTGGGCACCCCGCCCACCGAGATGGTCACCGGCGTGCCCGCCTATGTCGACGGCCGCATGCTCGACATCAGCGCGGAGGCGGGCGTACGCCTCGTCAACCGCGACCGCATGTGGCACTACACCGAGGGCGTGCAGAACTGGGACCCGATCTGGCCCGGCCACGGCATCCGCATCCTGCCCGGCCCGTCCTCGATGTGGTTCGACGCCCTCGGCCGCCGCCTGCCCGACCCCTGCCTGCCGGGCTACGACACCCTGAGCACCCTCAAGCACCTGCGCACCACCGAGGACATCGCGGGCCACGACCACTCCTGGTTCATCCTCACCCAGAAGATCATCGAGAAGGAGTTCGCGCTGTCGGGCTCCGAGCAGAACCCCGACATCACCGCCAAGGACAAGGCGGCGGTCCTGAAGAACCGCCTCGGCAAGGGCGCCCCGGGCCCGGTGGACGCCTTCCTGCGCAAGGGCGCCGACTTCGTGACCGCGCCGAACCTGGAGCAACTCGTCGCGAAGATGAACGAGCTGACGGACAAGCCGCTGCTCGACGCGGCCGAGCTGCGCCGCCAGATCGAGGCCCGCGATCTGCAGATGGCCAACCCGTACAGCAAGGACTCCCAGGTCCAGGGCATCCGCAACGCCCGCCGCTACATCGGCGACCGTCTCGGCCGCGTCGCCTCCCCGCACCGCATCCTCGACCCGGCCGCCGGCCCCCTGATCGGCGTCAGGCTGCACGTCCTCACCCGCAAGACCCTCGGCGGCATCCAGACCGACCTCGACTCCCGCGCCCTGGGCGCCGACGGCACGCCGATCGACGGTCTGTACGCGGCCGGCGAGGTCGCCGGCTTCGGCGGCGGGGGCGTCCACGGCTACAACGCGCTGGAGGGCACCTTCCTCGGCGGCTGCCTCTTCTCGGGGCGGGCCGCGGGACGGGCGGCGGCGAAGCAGACGCGCTGACGCCTCACGCGTGGAGGAGGCGGGCCAGCACGCTCGCGTGGCTCTCGTCGGGAGTCTTCGACGCCGTCAGCAGCGTGATCGTGCCCTTGCCCGCCAACTCCCTCACATGTTCGAGGAGTTCCGCGGCCTCGGGTTCGGCCAGCTCGGCCTCGTAACGGCTCGCGAACTCCTCGTAGGACCTCTCGCCCGCGTGATACCAGCGGCGCAGCTCGGTCGACGGGGTGAGGGCCTTGGGCCACTCGTCGACGTGCGCCGCGTCCTTGGACAGGCCGCGCGGCCACAGGCGGTCGACCAGGACACGGACGCCGTCCTCCGGCCGGGGCGGGTCATAGACGCGTCGCACGTGAACGCTCACGGTCGTGCCTTTCTCGGGTGGCGGCTGCTGCCGAGGCTAGTGCGCCCATGTGGGGTCACGTTGCGTGACTTGGCCAAAAGGAGGAGGAATCCCAGTCGTTCGGCTCTCTAGCCTGGGGCCGACCGATCAACGCCATCCCCCAGGAGCGCACGTGAGGCAATCCCGCAGACAGGTCGTCAGACACACCACGGTGACCACGACGGTCCCCGTCGCGATCGCGGCACTGCTCGCCGGCGCCGGCACCGCGGTAGCCGCCGACACCGGCGCGCCCGGCGTCGGCGACCCCTACTTCCCGCTCGCGGGCAACGGCGGCTACCACGTCGAGCACTACGACCTGACCCTCCGTTACGACACGGCGAGCCGCCACCTCGACGGCACAGCTGTCCTCACCGCCCGTGCCACCCAGCGGCTGACCCGCTTCGACCTCGACCTCAAGGGCCTGAAGGTCACCGGTCTGACGGTCGACCGCACCAGGGCGGCCTTCCGCCGCGACGGCCAGGAACTCGTCGTCACCCCGCGCCACCCCCTGCGCAAGGGCCAGGAGTTCCGCGTCAAGGTCACCTACAGCGGCACCCCCAAGCAGGTGACCGACCCCGACGGCTCGGCCGACGGCTGGATCAAGACCGACGACGGCGCCTTCGTCGCCGGCGAGCCGCAGGGCGCGATGACCTGGTTCCCGGGGAACAACCACCCCAAGGACAAGTCCTCGTACGACATCACGATCACCGTCCCCAAGGGCCGCACCGCCGTGTCCAACGGGACCCTGCTCTCGCAGCGGACGTCGCACGGGAAGACCACCTTCCACTGGCGCGAGAGCCGGCCCATGGCCACCTACCTCGCCACGGCGACCGTCGGGAAGTTCAAGGTCGAGCGGTACACCACCCGTGACGGCATCCGCGTCTACAACGCCGTCGACCCGCGCGAGGCCTCCGCCGCGGCGCCGGTGCTGAAGAAGCTGCCCTCCGTCCTGGAGTGGGAGAGCAAGCTGTTCGGGCCCTACCCGTACCGCGACGCCGGATCGATCGTCGACAAGGCGCCGGACGTCGGCTTCGCCCTGGAGACCCAGACGCGGCCCCTCTACGACTCGGCGCCCGACCTGAGCACCCTGGTCCACGAGAACGCCCACCAGTGGTTCGGCGACTCCGTCTCCCTGACCACCTGGAAGGACATCTGGCTCAACGAGGGCTTCGCGACCTACGCCGAGTGGCTCTACAGCGAACAGCACGGCGGCGACAGCGCACAGAAGACCTTCGACTCCCTCTACGCCCGCCCCGCGAGCGACGACCTGTGGTCCTTCCCGCCCGGCAACCCCGGCAGCGGCGCGAACCTCTTCGGCACGCCCGTCTACGCCCGCGGCGCCATGGCCCTGCACGAACTCCGCAAGGCCGTCGGCGATCCGACCTTCTTCCGCATCCTGCGGACCTGGGCGGCCGAGCACCGCAACGCACACGGTACGACGGCGCAGTTCGTGCATCTCGCCGAACGGGAGTCCGGAAAGGATCTGAACGGCCTGTTCCAATCCTGGCTCTATCAGCAGGGAAAGCCGAACAAGGCCTAGAACCTGACCGGTTCCTTACATCTCTGCGCCAGGATGCGTTCATGATCACGCGCAGACCCCGTGCCGCCCTGCTCGCCGCGTCCCTGTTGTTCCTGACGGGATGCGGCGGCGGGGCCATGGCGACGCCGGGCCATCCCTCCGGCGGTGACACGACAGGAACGAGCACCTCCGGGGCGGTACCGATCCCCACGCCGACGTCCAGGGCGAGAGCCGAGTCCGCCCCGCTGCAACTGTCCGGCCTGGGACCGAAGACGCTGGCCGAGATACCCGCCGACGCCCGCCAGGCCGTCATCGTCACCGGCAAGGACCAGAACTCCCCGCTGTCCACGCTCGGCCTGTACGAGCGCACCGCCACCGGCTGGCAGGCCGGCGCGAGCTGGCCCGCCCACAACGCCCTCAGGGGCTGGACCGACCACCACACGGCCGGAGACCTGCGCTCGCCGATCGGTGTCTACGGCCTCACCGACGCCGGCGGGCTGCTCGGCGACCCCGGCTCGAAGCTGCCGTACCACCGTTCCTACTCCTTCACCTCGCCCGGCACCGGCTTCGAGGGCGAGTCGCTGGCGGGTGCCTTCGACTATGTCGTCGCCATCAACTACAACCGCAAACCCGGCACTTCACCCCTCGACTGGACCCGCCCGCTCGGGTCGGAGCGCGGCGGTGGCATCTGGATCCACGTGGACCACGGCGGCCCCACCCACGGCTGTGTCAGCATCGCGGAGAAGCACATGAAGGAGCTGCTCCGCGCGCTCGACCCGGAGCTGCACCCCGTCATCGTCATGGGGGACGCCACGTCCCTCGCCCGCTGACCGCTTAGGATCCGCCGAGTGTGCGCACATGTGCTGGTCGCCGAGGACGACGAGATGCAGGCCGAACTCATACGCCGGTCCCTGCTGGCCGAGGGCCACACGGCCACCGTCGTCCACGACGGCGGGGCCGCGCTGGCTGCCGCCCGACGCCTGAGACCCGACCTCGTGGTCCTCGACCTGATGCTCCCCGTGGTCGACGGCTTCGGTGTGTGCCGGGTGCTGCGGAGCGCCGATGAGGAGATCCCGGTGCTGATGCTGACCGCGCGCTCCGACGAGGACGACGTCCTGCTCGGCCTGGAGTTGGGCGCCGACGACTACATGACCAAGCCGTACAGCCCGCGGGAGTTGATGGCCCGTATCCGCACGGTGCTGCGGCGCAGCGGGCGCGCCGTCGGTGTCCGCGAGGACCCGGTCGTACGGGCCGCGGGGCTCGCCGTCGATCCGCAGCGGCACGAGGTGCGCTGTGACGGCGAGCCGGTGGAGTGCACGCCGGCCGAGTTCCAGATCCTGCTGGCCATGGCGGGGGAGCCGGAACGGGTCTTCACCCGACGGCAGTTGCTGGAGGTCACCCGCGGTCTCGACCGGGCCTCCACCGAGCGGGCCGTCGACGTGCACATCATGAACCTGCGCAAGAAGACCGAGGCGAACCCGCGCCGCCCGGTCCGGCTGCTGACCGTGTTCGGGGTGGGCTACAAGCTCAGCGGCGGCCGCCCGTGAAGCGCCGCATCCCGCTGCGCAAACGCCTGCTGGTCCGCCTGCTGTTCGCCTCGGCGCTCATCGCGGTGTGCTCCGTGGCGGCGACGACCTGGCTCGCGGTGGAGACCACCACCCGAGCCCTGCGTGAGGAGCAGGGCCAGGACCTCGCCGACGACATGAAGATCCTCGCCGAACTCAGCGGCTATGCCGCCACCCATCCCCGGTGGACCGGGGTCCAGCCCCTGATTCGCACCCTGTCCGAGCGCACCGGCCGCCGCATCGCCCTGACCACCGCCGACCGCACGCTCATCGCCGACTCGGCCGGCAAGGGCACCGCCCTGCCGATCGGTGCCGCCGCCACCGTCGACCCCCTGCACACCGACACGTACACCGAGACCGGCGCCCAGCTGAGCGGCATCGACCCACGTGCGGTGGGCCCCTATCAGCTCACGGCCGGAGAGCGCTCCGAGCTGGAGGCTGTCGCCAACAAGGAACGGACGTGCTACTCCCGCTTCGGCATCGACACCAAGGTCTCCACGGTCCCCGGCGGCCGACCGGTCATCCTCAACCAGGACGGCACCCAGGCCACCGCCCTCCTCCCCGAGGAATGCGGCTACAACCAACTCGACAACCCCACGCCCACTGAGGAGAAGGCCCTCGCCTCCCTCACCGATGCGGCCCGCGCCTGTCTGAGGCAGCACGGCCAGAGCCCGAACGCGCCCCTGTTCCTCCGGCTCAACCCGAGGGGCAGCAACCCGCTGAGCAGGTACGTCCTCGCCAAGTACGCCGTGGACAACGAGGCGGCCATCAAGACGGCCAAGACCTGCGCCGAAGACGGACTGCGCGCCCAACTCGACCCGTACGTGGCCCCGGTGGCCGAGCTGTTCCTCGGCGGCGACGACACCACCCCGCCCCGCTTCGACATGTCCCCGGCCAACAAGGCCAAGATCGTCGGCGTGGTCGGCCTGGTCCTGGCCGTCACGGTCGCGGTCACCGCCGTGGTCGCGACCCGCCTCGTCAGGCCCCTGCGCGCACTCACCGCGGCGGCTCAACAGCCCCCGGAACTGCACGTCCGGGTCCCGGTCACGACCCGCGACGAGACGGGCATCCTGGCCGAGGCGTTCAACGACCTCACCGAGCGCCGCGAACGCCTGGAGGACCAGCGCAAGGCCATGGTGAGCGACATCGCCCACGAACTGCGCAGCCCGCTCACCAACATCCGCGGCTGGCTGGAGGTCACCCGGGACGGAGTCGTCGACCCCGACCCGGCCCTCCTCTCCTCCCTGCACGAGGAGGCCGTGGTCCTCCAGCGCATCATCGACGACCTCCAGGACCTCGCGGCCGCCGACGCCGGCACCCTGCGCCTGCACCCCGAGCCGGTCCGCGCCGACGAACTCCTCGACCAGGTGGCCGCCGCCCACCACGTCGCGGCCGCCACGGCCGGAGTCACCGTCCACACCAAGGCCGACGACACCACATGGCTGGAAGCGGACCCCGTCCGCCTGCGCCAGGCCCTGGCCAACCTGGTCTCCAACGCCCTGCGCCACACCCCACCCGACGGCACGGTCACCCTCACGGCCCGCCGTGAGGGTGACGAGATCGTCTTCACCGTCACGGACACCGGAAGCGGAATCGCCCCGGAGGACCTGCCCCACGTCTTCGACCGCTTCTGGCGAGCCGAGAAATCCCGCAGCCGCCGGACCGGAGGCAGCGGTCTGGGCCTGTCGATAGTCCGCCACTTGATCGCCGCGCACGGAGGAAGCGTCACAGCAGCAAGCGAACCCGGCACAGGAGCCGAGTTCACTTTGAGGCTGCCGGCCGGTCCTACCCCCTAGGGGCGCGGGGCTCTATCGATTGGCCCTACCCTCGGCGCGCCTCCGCCCGTGCCCGCCGTCGCCGCAACGCCCGCCGTTCCATCTCCCCCATACCACCCCAAACCCCCAGAATCTCCCCATGATCCAGCGCCCACTCCAGACACCGCTCGCGCACGGGACACCGCCCGCACACCGCCTTCGCCTGAACCGTCTGCAGCAACGCGGGGCCTGAGGTGCCGATCGGGAAGAACAGCTCGGGGTCCTCGTAACGGCACGCGGCCTGGTCTCGCCAGTTGTCCATCATCAGTCACCTGCGATCGAAGTCGTACGTGCCCTCGCGAATGGCTTACTCGTTTTCGGGTCACCTGTCGATGCGCGAGTGAAACAGCGAAAGTCGCGAAGAAACGGTGTTATTGCTCCCGCACGCCCCACGGAGAGCCGTACGCGCTCAGCAGATCCAGGAACGGACGGGCAGGAAACGCCTCCGGGCCGAGGACGCCGGAGCCCGACCACGCGCCGGTGGCGAGGAGCTCGAGAGCGACGACCGGGTTGACGGCGGTCTGCCACACCACGGCCTGGCTGCCGTACTCCTTCATGGACCACTGGTTGTCGACCACGTGATACAGGTACACCTCGCGCGCCGCCCCGTCCTTGGTGCCCCGCACCCACGTGCCCGCACAGGTCTTGCCGTGCATCCGCTCGCCCAGCGTCGCCGGGTCGGGCAGACATGCGGCGACGACGTCACGCGGTGAGACAGCCACCGGTCCACCCGCGCTCGGCACGGTCACCGGCGTCGTCCGGTCCAGACCCAGCAGGTGCAGCGTCCTCAGTGTCTCAATGAACTCGCTGCCCAGGCCGTACTTGAAGGTGACCCGACGGGCGTCCACCCAGCGCGGGACGAGGAGCACCTCCTCGTGCTCCACGTTCACGCACTCGACCGGACCGATGCCCTCGGGGAAGTCGAACACCTCCGGCTCGCTGAACGGCTCCGTCGTGAACCAGCCGCGGTCGGCCTCGTAGACGACCGGCGGGTTGAGGCACTCCTCGATCGTCGTCCAGATGCTGAAGGAGGGGGCGAAGTCATAGCCGTCGACGGTGAGGTTCGCCCCGTCGCGCACGCCGATCTCCTCGATCTCGTCGAAGAGCTCGTCGGCGGCGTACCGCGCGAAGACGTCCGACAGGCCCGGTTCCACGCCCATGCCGACGAGGGCCAGCGCGCCCGCCTTCTCCCACTCCTCGGCCTGCGCGAACTGGTCGTCGCCGAGCTTGACCCCGCACTCGGCATACGGGCGCTCGGCGTGCGGGTGGGACAGCGACATCGCCATGTCGACGTAGCCGGCGTCGGCCGCCCGTGCCGCCCGGAACAGGGGCATGACGAAGCGGGGGTCGGTGGCGTTGAGGAGCACGTCGCAGTCGTGCCGGCGCAGCAGCGCCGTCACCGCGGCCTCGTCGCTCGCGTCCACGCGCTCGGCGCTGAAGCGGGCGTCGTCGACGGCCGCGACCGCCGCCTCGGCCCGCGCCGGGTCGTAGTCGGCGACCACCATCGCGTCGAAGAAGGAACGCCGGGCCGCGATCCGGGTGACGGCGGTGCCGACTCCGCCGGCGCCCACGAGCAGTACACGCATGACAGATCTCCCTGTCCTTGAGGAGTGATGACGAGGGGCCCTGCCGCAGATACAACGCCGCCGGTTCACGTAAGGTCAATGGCGTTGGCATAAGGAGTCGCCGTGCCCAAGCCCGTCGTGCCCGAGGAGAAGCGGCGCCGGCGCCGTCCCACCAAGAGCGGCACGGTGCTCTCCGAGCGGCTGATCGTCGAGACCGCGCTGCGGATGCTGCGCGAGCACGGCAGCGCCGGCCTCACCGCCCGCCGCCTCGGCCTCGCCCTGGACGCCGACCCGAGCACGCTCTACCGCTACTTCCGCGGCATGGACGACCTGACGCTCGCCATCGGCGACGCCCTCATCGGCCAGGCCCTCGACGGCTGGCGGCCGACGGGGGAGTGGCGGGCCGACCTGCGCACCGTCGGCCTGCGCATCCACGCGGTGTACGTCGGCCACCCGCAGGCGGCCGTGCTGACCACGAGCCGTGTCACCGGCCGGGCCAATGAACTGGCCGCCGACGAGGCCGTGTTGGACGTGCTGCGCACCGCCGGCTTCCCGCTCCCGGACACCGTGCGCATCTACCACGCCTTCATCGACCAGACCCTGGCCTTCGCCGCCCTCGACGCCGCTTCCCTGGCCCTGCCGAGCGCCGCCCTGCACGCCGACGAGGACATGTGGCGCTCCACGTACGCCCGTCTGCCCCGCACCACCCACCCCCGCATCGCCGAGGCCGCACCCCTGCTGGCCACCCGCATGGTCGACAGCGCCTATCCGACGGCCCTGGAGATGCTGCTGGACAGCGCCGCCGCGCAGCTGCGGACCCTGAGTTCCTGACGCTCCAGGCAGCGGGCCCGCCGCCCTTGCCGCGCCTGGTCCCGTCGGACCGGACCCGTCGCCCGCAGGTCGTCCCCGACCGGCTCGTCGGCCGGCCCGAGACACTGACCGTCGGCGGCACGCGGTTCGACCTCATTCCCATCGCCGGGGGCGGGACCAGCGACGGTCTCCTTGTCCATCTCCCCGACCAGGACGTCGTGTTCACCGGGGACATGTGCATGACCTACCTCGGCGCGCCGTTCTTCCCGGAAGGATCGGCCGAGGGCCTCTTCGGCGCACTGCGGACCGTCCAGGACCTCGATCCCCGCCTGCTGATCCACGGCCACATCCCGTGACGGAGAACCTCACCGCCGAGTCCCTGCCCGGCCTGTCGGCCGCCCTGCGCGAACACCCCGCCGCGGTCCTGTCCTACCTGGTCATGCGCGACGGCTTCGTCCGGCGCGTGCACGACCAGGGAACCGGCTACCGGAGGACGGACGGGGAGGGTGTCGACCCCCTCGCCCCGGCGCAGTGGGCCGCCGCACTCGACCTGTTGGGCGGCGGGGAGGCGGAGGCCTTCTGCTCAGTCGCGCAGTGCCTCGGCGGCCGCCTTCACGACCACCTCGGCCACCGCCGCGAGCGCCGGTGAGTCCAGCTTCCACTGCTGCCAGTACAGCGGGACGTCGACCGCATGGTCCGGCGCGAAGTTCACCAGCCGCCCGGCCCGCAGCAGCGGCTCGGCCTGCACCTCCGGCACCACACCCCAGCCGAACCCCGCGGCCACCGCCTCCACGAACCCCTCCGAGGTCGGCACGAAGTGCCGTACCGGACTCGCACCGCCCGCGCCGCGCCGCAGCCGGCGCACGAACGCGTCCTGCAGGTCGTCGCTGCGGTCGAAGGTCACCGTGGGCGCGACGGCGAGTACGTCCCGCAGCGGCCCGTCGAGGTGCTCGCGGGCGAAGTCCGGGTCGGCCACCGGGACATAGCGCATCCGGCCCAGCGCGCGCACGGAACACCCCGTGACCGGTTCGGGCGAGGAGGTCACCGCGGCCATCACCAGCCCCTCCCGCAGCAGCGACGCCGTCCGGGTCTCGTCCTCGCGACGCAGCTCGAAACAGAGCCGGGGCTCGTGCCGCACCCGGGTGAGCGCCGGGAGGAACCAGGTGGCCAGGGAGTCGGAGTTGACCGCGATCGACACGCGCGTCGGCTCCCCTGCCCCGCTCATGCCCAGCTCGGCGCGCGCGTCGCGCTCCAGCCGGGCCAGCTGGCGGGCGAACCGCACCACGACCTCGCCCGACTCCGTCGGCCGCACCGGTTTCGTGCGCATCAGCAGCACCCGGCCCGTGCGCTGCTCCAGCGCCTTCACCCGCTGACTGACCGCCGACGGCGTCACATGCAGCGCGGCGGCCGCCGCGTCGAACGTGCCCTCGTCCACCACCGCGAGCAGCGTCCGCACCTGGTCCAGGGGAAGCTCGGTCAGCTCGGACTTCATATCCGCTAATGATACGTAAGAATCTTTAGCTGTACGGGCAGTGATCGTCTCCGTAACGTCGATGGCATGACCAACGCCCTGACCACCGCGGCCGCAGGATTCGGCACCGGCCTCTCACTCATCGTCGCCATCGGCGCCCAGAACGCCTTCGTCCTGAGGCAGGGCATCCGCCGTGACGCCGTCCTCGCCGTGGTCGGGATCTGCGCCCTGTCCGACGCGGCCCTGATCGCCCTCGGAGTCGGCGGCGTCGGCGCGTTGGTGGTGGCGTATCCGGGGGCGCTCACCGCGGTCGGCTGGATCGGCGGCGCCTTCCTGCTCTGCTACGGCGCCCTCGCCGCACGCCGGGTGGTCAGGCCGCAGGGCGCCCTGAGCACCGAGGGCCGGGCCGAGGGGTCACGCAGGCGGGCGGTGCTCACCTGCCTCGCGCTGACCTGGCTCAACCCGCACGTCTACCTCGACACCGTCTTCCTGCTCGGCTCGATCGCCGCCGACCGCGGCGCGCTGCGCTGGACCTTCGGCCTCGGCGCCGCGTTCGCCAGCCTCTGCTGGTTCGCGGCGCTCGGCTTCGGCGGCCGACTGCTCAGCCGCTTCCTGGCGAAGCCGTCCGCCTGGCGCGTGCTGGACGGGCTCGTCGCGGCGACCATGATCACGCTCGGCGTCACGCTCGTCGCCAGGGCGTGAAAGTCCGCGGTGTGAAGTCCACAAACTGAGACTGCGCGTCCCGAACTCTCGGACGGTGCTGGGATAGTGACCCTGGCCCCGAAAGATGTATCGAGCAACCAGGAAGCCCGTGGACACCAGCGAGAGCAGCACCGAACCGCAGGCACCGGACCCCGTCGCGGTCGACCCGCCCCGGCGCGGCTGGCGCCGCTGGGCGATGGACACCCGCCCGCTGCGCATCCCCGCCTATCGCAGGCTCTGGTCCTCCACCATCGTCACCGCGGTGGGCAGCCAGCTCACCGCGGTCGCCGTACCCAAGCAGATCTACGACATCACCGGCTCCTCGGCGTGGGTCGGCGCCGCCAGCCTCGCCGGCCTCCTGCCGCTGATCGTGTTCGCGTTGTGGGGCGGCGCGGTCGCCGACAGCATGGACCGCCGCAAGCTGCTGCTGATCACGAACAGCGGCATAGCCGTCACCTCGCTGCTGTTCTGGCTCCAGGCCGTCACCGGCCTGGAGTCGGTGGCCGCGCTGATGGTCCTGCTGGCGATGCAGCAGGCGTTCTGGGGCCTCAACGCCCCTGCCCGCAACGCCTCCATCGCCCGCCTGGTCCCCGAGGCCCAGCTGCCCGCCGCCAATGCTCTCGGCTCGACCGTCATGCAGACCGGCCAGGTCGTCGGACCGCTGCTCGCCGGCGCCCTGATCCCGGTCATCGGCCTGCCCGAGCTGTACCTGATCGACGCCCTCGCGCTGTGCGTCACCGTCTGGGCGGTCTACAGGCTGCCGTCACTGCCCCCGCTCGCGGGCGCCGCGGCTCGCCGCGCCGGCGTGCGCGAGATCGCGGAGGGCTTTCGCTACATCTCCCTGCACAAGGTGCTGCTGCTGTCCTTCCTCGCCGACATCATCGCGATGGTCTTCGGCATGCCCCGCGCCCTGTTCCCGCAGCTCGCCGCCCAGACCTTCAGCTCCTACGGTGAAGGGCTCGCCCTCGGCCTGCTGTTCGCCGCGATCCCCATCGGGGCCGTGCTGGGCGGGCTGTTCTCCGGCACCTTCTCCCGGGCCCGCAGGCACGGCTGGATGGTCATCGGCGCGGTCGTCACCTGGGGTGCGGCGATCACCGGGTTCGGACTGAGCGGCAACCTGTGGCTCGCGGCCGCCTTCCTGGCCGTCGCCGGGGTCGCCGACATGGTCTCGATGGTCTTCCGCGGCGCGATCCTGCTGTCCGCCGCCACGGACGAGATGCGCGGCCGTATGCAGGGCGTCTTCACGGTCGTCGTCGCGGGCGGCCCGCGACTCGCCGACGTCCTGCACGGAACCGCGGGCTCGGCCTTCGGCCCGCGCACGGCCGTGGCGGGCGGCGGCCTCCTGGTCGTCGCCGTGATGCTGACCCTCGCCGCGGCGGTGCCGGCCCTGCGGCGTTACCGCGTCTGAGGGGCTACAGGACGCCGCGCCGGTGCCCCGCGTACTGCTCCATCAGCTTGCCGCGGGTCATCTCCAGCCGGTGCGCGAGGATCTCGGCCACGCTGCGCACCAGCACGATGCCGAGCTGCGGGTCCTCCTCGCACAGCCGCAGCACCTGCGCCGCGTCGAACTCGTAGGCGCGCACCGGGCTGAAGGCCTCCGCGCCGAAGTCCCACTCGTGCGGCGGGAACAGCCAGGACCAGCCGAGCAGATCGCCCGAGCCGAGGCTGGCCACGGTCACCCGCTGCAGCGAGTTGACCCGCTGGTCGAGGGAGACCGCCCCCGAGCGGATGACCCAGAACCGGTCGGCCCGGCCCCCCGCCTCGAAGATCCGGGTGTCCTCCGGGAAGGAGACCTCCTTGGCGAGTGCCATCAGGCGCTGTCGCTGGGGCTGGGGGAGGGCGGTCAGCAGTTTTATCGCTTTGGTCATGACGCGGGGCTCCTCGCCGGCAGGGGGTCCGGTGTTTGCCTACGCCCATTTCAGCCGCTGTGGGCGCCCCGAGCACCTCGGCGGACGACGACTTTCGCGCGACAGCGCACCAGGGCATGAAAAAGCCCTGGCTGGACGGGGGAGACCAGCCAGGGCCGTTCGCGGTGATGCCGGAGGACGATGCGGTCCACTCCGCCACCACGTATGAATGAACGGTAAACCATCCGCGCGGGTTCGCGCAGCCAGAATCGGGTCAAGTGACCGGTTTCACTTCGCGGGGGCCATGCCCGCCTCCACCTCCGTGCCCATCGGCCGGCCCGTCGGCTGAACGGAGTGCCTGGTCAGACCGGGCCGGTGTGCTTGCCGGGGGTCAGGACCTCGTCCAGCACCCGGACCACCGTCTCGTACGCCAGCGTCCGTACCACGGCGTCGCGCGCCGGATCCGGCTCGGCCGCCCCGAGGTCGTCGCGGCGCGCCCGCCAGGCTCGCTCCTCCTGCTGTGCGCAGGCGTGGGCGCGCCGGAGACGGCGCAGCAGTTCGTCTGAGTCCACGACATCGGTCATAACGACCGGGTACCCCGTCGCGCTGCGGAAAGACCGGTGTTCATGACCCCGTACAGGAGGTTTGGCGGGGCGGATGCCGGTGAGCCGAACAGAAGAGAATCGCGGTGCCCGCCCGGTGCGGTGGTCGCGGGTGGCCGGGCTCGGCTGTATCCCTCACCGATCAGGAGCCAGAACTCACCCACCGACAGGGAGCCAGGCGATGTGCCAGAAGCGCACGACCGAAACCGCCTACGAGCCGCCGGGCGCGGCAGGCGCCGGGCCGACACGGCTGTGCAGGCCGGTCGAGGCGCGCCGGGCCGTGGAGCGGGTGGTGAGCGAGCGCTGCCGCGCCACCCACACGACGTGCGATCCCGAAGCCCTCGGTGACGCTCTGCTGGTGGCCTCCGAACTCACGAGCAACGCCATTCTGCACGGGGGTGGGGTCACGGACTTCCACGTCGATGTCGCCGGACCCTGTCTGTGTGTCTCGGTGAGCGACCGCAGCGACGAGGTGCCGGTGGTGAGGCCGCCGGTCGACGCGTGCGGCCGGCACCGGGTGGGCGGCCACGGGTGGCCCATCGTCTGCCGCCTGGCACGCGATGTGCGCGTGTCCGAACTGCCCGCCGGCGGCAAGTGCATCACCGCCGTGGTGGAGCTGCCGTGAAGTTTTCGCGCGACGGCTGTTTGTCGTCGTAACGGCCGGGCAGGCGGAATTTCGTGCTTCGGACCGGAGGCGCGCCAGCGGGAGCGGACTGACCGCCCCGGGCCCCTCGAACCGGTCCGGGCGGCGACCTTCCCGCGGTAAGTCCCTGACACCCCCCTCGTTCAGGAGCGAATCCGCATGCTCATCGACATGTCGACAAGCCGTCCCGGCACGCAGACCCGGCCGACCGCGTCCTCGGCGCGGCGGCACGACGACGCACCCGACACGGCGGACCTCTTCGTCCGTCTGGCAGCCCTCCAGGACGGTCCCGAGCGGGACACCATCCGCGACGAACTCGTCACCGCCTGGCTGCCCATGGCCCACCGCATCGCCGGCCGGTTCCGGGACCGCGGCGAGACCGTCGAGGACCTGCGCCAGGTCGCGGCCCTCGGACTGGTCAAGGCGATCGACCGCTTCGACCCGGAGCGTGGCGCCTTCGAGAGCTACGCCGTGCCCACCATCACCGGCGAGGTCAAGCGCCACTTCCGGGACCGGATGTGGGCTCTGCGCGTACCCCGCCGCGTCCAGGAACTGCGCAACAAGGTCCGGGTGGCCCGCCGCGAGCTCGCCCAGACCCCGGGCAGCCCCGAGCCCAGCGTCGCCGACCTCGCCGCCCACACCGGGCTCACCGAGGACGAGATCAGCAGCGGCCTGGAGGCCCTGGAGAGCTTCAGCACGCTCTCCCTGGACGCCGAGCTCTCCGGCGACGAGGACGGCTACAGCCTCGCGGACACCCTGGGCGAACAGGACTCCTCGTACGACGTCGTCATCGACCGCGAGTCCGCCAAGGAAGGTCTGCGCCGCCTGCCCGAACGTGAACGCGCCATCCTCTACATGCGCTTCTTCGAGGACATGACCCAGAGCCGGATCGCCGACCAGCTCGGCATCTCCCAGATGCACGTCTCCCGCCTCATCAGCCGCAGCTGCGCCCGCGTGCGCGCCGAGGCCCTGGGGCAGCAGAGCCGACGGGACGCCGGGCGTCGCACGGTCGCGGCCTGAACGGACGGATGCGAGAAGGAGCGAGAGCGATGCTGATCCCTCATCCCGCCGTCCTGCGCAAACTCGTCGAGGAGTACGAGGCCCTGCCGGCCGAGGAGGCCGAGACCGGCAGGGGCTGGGCGGGGCCACGGGCGCAGGACCTGGCCTACACCCTGTGCGTGACCACCGGCACGCGCGACGTCGGACGGGCCCTGGAGGCGGCCCACCGCCTGCTGACGGCGGGGTCCCTGGCCCACCACGCCCGGCCGACCGACGTACTCGTGGCCGACTGACCACCGGCTCCGGCTCCGCCGTACATCCCGACCGCGCGGTGTACAGGTGACCGGACGGGGAAAGCGAGCCGCAGCCGTGCCCGAACGCGCTCTCCTTCGCACGCGGGCACGGCTGTGAGAGGTCGACCGGAACCGAAGGGCCAGGGGAATCCATGACAGCCGACGAGCACGTGGAGCACGACGAAGTGGAGCGGCTGCGCGCCGAGGTGCGCGGACTGCGCGCCCGTGCCCGCACCCGTCCGCTGATCGCACAGGCGCAGGGCATCCTGCAGGAGCGCTACCAGCTGTCCGACGGAGACAGCGCGTTCGCGTTGCTGCAGCGCGCCTCCCAGCGCCACAACGTCAAGCTGCGGACGCTGGCGGGCGTTCTGGTGTCCGCCCCGCGTCCCGCGAACGACAGGCTGTGGTTCCCGCGGCGCGCCCGGCACCCCGAACCCGCGATCAGCTTCGCGCCGGCACACCGGCCGGACGCCGACAACCGCAGCGCGGTCCTGAGCGCCGTACTGACCCAGACCCTCGCCGTCGTCGGCGCCGACATGGGCAACGTCCAGCTGGCCGACCGGGTCGACGGCGGCCTGTACATCGAGAAGCACACCGGTCTCACCGAGGACTTCGTCGACTTCTTCGCCCACGTCGGCGACGACGGCACCTCCTGTGCGAAGGCCGCTCGCGACATCGCCCAGGTCACCGTCCAGGACGTGGAGAGCGACCCGGTGTTCGACGAACCGGCCCGGGCGGCGATCCTCGCGGCGGGCAGCCGGGCCGTGCACAGCGTTCCGCTGACGACGGCGTCGGGCCTGTGCGTCGGCATGGTGTCCGCGCATGTCGAGCACAGGTTGGACGAGCTGTCCCGTGCCCAGCTCAAGGCCCTGGACGTGATGGGCGCCGAGGCCGGCCGATGGATCGCCTGGCACGACCGCACCGTCGTCCTGGACGCCCTGGAGCATGTGCACGCCCTCGGGCGCAGTCGGCGGGGCACACGGATGCGGAGGTCCTGAGCACGGGCCGGGTGTGCCGGGGCCGGGTCGGGGCAGTCGGACGGCGGGAGGGTCGAATGAATGCCAGTGCTATGTCACATACCACTCGTGTCGAGGCCGAGCGGGCGGCACGTGGTTCCCTGACGGAGGGCGCCGCCCGGGCCGGGCTCGCCGCGCGGGGCACGATCTATTGCCTGGTCGGGGTCCTGGCCCTGCAGGTCGCCTTCGGGGACACGAACCGGCAGGCGGACCGCGGCGGCGCCGTCGCCGAGCTGGCCGGGCAGCCCTTCGGCGCCGTCCTGCTGTGGGCGCTGGGACTGGGCCTCGTCGGGATGGCGCTGTGGCGGCTGTCGGAGGCCGTCTTCGGCTCGGTCGGGCCGGACGGCCGCAGTGTGAGGAAGCGGCTGCTCGCCGCGGTCCGCTGTGTCTTCTACGCGTTCGTCGCCTCCTCGGTGCTGGCGTTCGCGGCCGGCCCGCACGGGGGCGGCGGTGGTTCCAGCGACCGGCAGTCCCGCGACGTCACCGCCCGGGCGCTCGACCTGCCCGCCGGACAGTGGCTGGTGGGCGCGGCCGGAGCCGGGGTCGTGGTGGCCGGAGTCTGGGTGGGCGCACGGGCCGTACGACGCGACTACCGTCGCGAACTCAAGCTCGGTCGCATGTCCCGGTGGGCGATCCGGCTCGTGGACGTCACGGGCGTGGGCGGCGGTGCGGCGCGCGGCCTGGTGTTCGCGGCCGCGGGGAGCTTCGCCGTACGCGCGGCCGTCGACTACCGACCGGACCGGGCCAAGGGCCTCGACGACACCCTGCGCTCCTTCGCCCACACCCCGCTCGGTCCATGGCTGCTGGCCTGCGTCGCCGCCGGTCTCGTGCTGTTCGGGATGTTCTCGTTCGCACTGGCCCGCTGGCAAAGGGTCTGACCCTCGCGAGGCTGGGCACACGGACGGGATGAACGAATCCGAGTTCCCACCCGAGCATCGGCCCGTCGACATGTACCTCGGAATCCTGCGCACCCGGATGGACACGGACGACTACCGGCTCCTGCTCGATGTCGTGGAGCCCGTCCTGCGGGCGCTCGACGAGGAGCGGCTGCCCGCGCTGGACTTCGCACTCGACGGCGACGGCACCGACGGACTGCCCCAGGAGATTCGCGACGAGGCCGCCCTGGTCATCGCCGCGGCGGTGACCGGCAGACTGGACAACGAGGTCATCGAGATCCAACTGGAGGAGACCGGCCCGATCCGCGTGGTCACCGACGCGGACACCGCCTCCGATCCGGCACGGCTCGGCGAGATCGCCGACTACATCCGGGAGCGGCACCGCCAGAACGAGGAACTGCGTGGCATCGCCGAGGTGAGCGGCCTGCCCACCGACTTCTGACGGGGGTCACCGCTTCGGTGCCGCCACCGGCACTTTCAGCGGCCGCGCCAGGCCCACCACGGCCTCGTCGAGCCGCTGGAGATGCCTGAGCACCCGGTCGGTGATCCGCCCGTACCGCGAGACGCCGGGCAGCTCGGACTCCAGCAGGGAGGCGATGCTCGCGCCCGTCTCGATCGCGACGGCGGCCCGCTCGTCGGCGACGCGTGCGGAGATGGCCTGGATGTTGCGCAGGATGCGCTGTCCGGCCCGGCGCAGTCGTGGGTCCGCCGCGATGGACGGGTGAGTGGGCAGCAGCTCGGCCATCGCGGCCAGCGAACGGGCGTGGTATGCGCAGGTTTCCAGGAGCGCGACGACATAGCGGGCCGTGTTGCGCCGGGTCCGCAGCGGGGTGACCGGGTGCGTGAGCGGCTGGGTGGCGGCCCGCAGATCGGCGAGCGCCTGGTCCAGGTCGCGCGCCTTGTCCAGCAGCTCGTCCGGCGGCCCGCCGCTGAGCTGGTCGATCGCGGCCTCGGTGACCTCGGCGAGCCGGTCGAGCACGGTGTCGAGGACATCGTTCGTACGGCGGTCCGTCTGCACCGGCAGTACGACCGCCGCCGCGATGATCCCGCAGGCCGCGCCGAGCGCCGTCTCCTCCACGCGCAGCACCAGCACCGACAGGCTGTAGGTGTGCAGCAGCGTGTACAGCACGCCGAGGGCCGCCGTGACGAAGAACGACATCAGCGTGTACGACAGCGGTGCCGTGTAGAACATCGCGAACACGCACAGCAGCACCAGCCCGAACGCCGTCCAGGTGTGGTGGCCGACCAGGCCGGCGAGCAGCAGCCCGGCGACGACGCCGAGGACCGTGCCCAACAGCCGTCGGTAGCCCTTGACCAGGATCTCGCCCGTCGAGGCCGTGTTGATGAAGACGATCCAGCAGGTCAGCACCGCCCAGTACCAGCGCTGGCTGGAGAGGAACTCGCCGCCGACGATCGCCAGCGACGACCCCACCGCGACCTGCACGGCCGCCCGCGTGGTGGGCCGGTCCCACCCCGTGAGCCGCGCCTGGGCCGCCTCCTCGCCCGCGTCGATGGCGGCGTCCTCGGCGTCCAGTTCCTCGCGCGAGCGTGCCGTCGACGGGGTGTCGTCCGCTTCGTCCGGCGGCCCGCCCAGCGCGATCCTGAGTCCGAGCACCGCCCGGGCGGCCTCGCCGATGCCGCGGAAGACGTCCTGGACGGCCGGAGAGGCCTTCGGCAGGTTCTCCTCGTCCCGGTAGCCCAGCAGCCGGTTGCGTACCTGGACCAGACCGGCGCCCGTCCCCGAGGAGACGGGCCGCAGGACCAGCAGGCGCAGCGCCTCCAGATCACGGCGCAGGGTGGTGGTCGCCTCCTCCCGCACCGGCAGATGCCCGCCCTCCGGGACGGGCGCTCCCGGCAGATGCAGGGTCAGCGTGTCCGCCCGCTCGGCACTGCGCGCCGTGAGCAGCAGAAGGCCCAGGCGCTCGGCGGCGATCTCGGCGTCCGCGACACGCCGCTGCACCAGCCGGGCCATGGTCTCGTCGTCGGTGCCGTCCTCCAGCCGGCCCTGGATCATCATGGCGGTCTCGTGCAGGCGCGCAGTGCCGTCGCGGACGTCCTGCAGCGCCTTGTCGATCTCCTGCGGCCCGGCGTCGAGCAGCTCCAGCTGCGCCGACACCAGTTGGGCGAGCCGGGCCCGGAAGGCGTCGCGCAGCCGCTCCAGGATGCCCGCGGGTGTCTCGGGCACGAGGACGAAGCGCACCAGGGCACTGCTCGCGAAGGCCACGGCGACCACCCCGTACAGCCGCGGCAGGGTCGAGACGGTGGCGCCGACGAACAGGGACATGAAGTAGACCTGGAAGCCCATCAGCCCCAGGGCGGTGCCTCGGTCGCCGAACCGACGGGCGTAGACGGCGCAGAAGATCAGCGCGACGAAGAAGACGTCCCCGGCCACCACCCGCGAGTGCAGGACCGCCGCCAGGGTCAGCGAGGCCAGCGCCACCGGTAGGCCCAGCGCGAGCGTGACGGCCTGTTCCGCCCGCTGTTTCTCGCGGATGGCGAATGTGGCCACCATGGCCGCGATGGCCCCGCCCACCAGGTGGCGGACGTCGGCCCCCAGCAGGCCGAGCACGGCCAGCGTGAGGGCGATGGCGCCCACGGTCCGCAGGCCCGCCGCCAGGCGCAGCAGCCCGGGGTCGGAGGCCGCGACGAGATCGCGCAGCCGCGCCCGGACCGACCCACCCACTGCCCTCACGCCGCCGTACTCACTCCCGCTTCACGTCATGATCCGGATCTCAGCATGACACGGGACGACCGGGACGCCGGCACCCGCCTCATGTCTCCTGGCCGCCCTTCCCCTCGATGTGCTCCCGCACCTGCTCCGGCGTCAGATAGGCGTCGGTGTACTCGAAGTCCTTCAGCTTGGCGGCCTTGCGGGCCTGGAAGCCGGTGCGCACGAAGTCGTCACCGGCGATCGCGTTGAGCGTCCAGTTCGTGGCGACACGGACCTTGGCGACGTTGGTGCGCAGCGCCATCCAGTGGTAGCCGCGGGCGGCGAACTGCGCGGGCAGGCCGTGCAGTTCGATGCCGAGCGGCTTGGAGACGGCGTCCCTGCCGCCGAGGTCGACGACGAGACCGAGGTCCTTGTGCACGTACGGGGTCAGGGGATTGCCCCGCAGGGTCGCGATGACGTTGTCGGCGATGTGCTTGCCCTGGCGCATCGCGTGCTGGGCGGTGGGCGGGCAGACGGCGGTGTCGTCTTCCTTCGCGTTGTCGGGCACCGCGGCGGCGTCGCCGAGCGCGAACACGCCGTCCTGGCCGGGCAGGTTCATCTCGGCGGTGACCGCCAGCCGGCCCCGGACCGTCTCCGCGCCGAGGGTCGCGATCAGCGGGCTCGCGACCACACCGGCGGTCCAGATCAGGGTGCGGGTGGGGATCACCCGACCGTCGGTGAAGGTGACCTCCTCGGGGCCCGCCTTCGCGATGGAGACGCCCAGCGAGACGTCGATACCCCTACGGGCGAGGATCTCCTGTGCGCTGCGGCCCAGCTTGTCGCCCAGCTCGGGCATCAACTTCGGCGCGATGTCGATGAGATGCCACTTGATCAGCCCCGGGTCGATGCGCGGGTAGCGCTTGACCGCGGCATGGGTGAGTTTCTGCAGACAGGCGGCCGTCTCGGTGCCGGCGTATCCGCCGCCGACGACCACGAACTGCAGCCGCGACTCGCGCTCCGCCTGGTCCTGGCTGGCGTCGGCCAGGTCGAGCTGGGAGATGACGTGGTCGCGGATGTAGGCGGCCTCCGCAAGGGTCTTCATTCCGAAGGCGTGTTCGGTCAGCCCCGGGATGTCGAAGGTGCGGGTCACGCTTCCGGGTGCCAGCACGATGTAGTCGTAGGGCTCGTTGACGATCTGGTCGGTGATGGTGCGGATGACGCATACCTTGGCCTTCAGGTCGACGCCGATCGCGCCGCCCGGAATGATCCGGGTGCGGTACTTCTTGCTGCGGCGCAGCGAGACGGCGATCGACTGGGGCGTCAGCACGCCGGAGGCGACCTGGGGCAGCAGCGGCAGATAGAGCTGGTAGGCGAAGGGTGTCACCAGAGTGACGTCGGCTTCGTCGGGCCCGAGTTTCCGCTCCAGCCGGCGCACGCACTCCACGCCGGCGAAACCCGCGCCAACCACCAGGATCCTGGGTCGTGTCACGTCGTTCATCCCTTTCTGCGGCTCCAGGCGGTCTGCATCCAACGTCCTTCGCATGCCCTGGATCGCTGCTCGCACCACATCGATCCCACCGTGACTCCAGCCGTTCCGCCAGTGGGACGCGGCAGGCAGACGAACGCGTCGAGGACTACCTTGCCCAACGCACTGCCGAAACGCACCGGGCAGGAGTGAACCTTTTGGATCACGAGTCCCCGTCGTGCCGACGGCGCCTACTGTGTGAGATCGCACCGCAGCAGGCAGACGTCGTCGTCGCGTTCGGAGTCGCTCAGATCCGCGTGCCGGTTCCACGCCACTGCGTAACGCCCTCACCAGGGAAGAAAGACGTGAATGTCCTTCCCGTCCTCCTGCGTGACGACGCTGACCTGGCTGCACAGCGTATGGATCAGATGCCAGCCGACCCCGCCGCCTCCGGCGCGGTCGAAGGGGCGCGGCGCCGGGGGTGTGGTGCTCGTGTCGTGCACGACGACGTGCACCCCGTCGAAGGTTCTGCGCAGCCGGACCTCGAAGGGGCCCGGTGCGTACTGGACCACGTTCGCGGTGAGTTCCGCGACGACCAGGAGGATGTCGTCCCAGTGCTCCCGCGCGGTCGGCGGCGTCACCCGCGCGAGGTCCTCGAGGAAACGCTCCGCGTCGAGGCGCGCGTCCGTCACGTCGTGCAGCTCGCCCGGGTAGCGTCCGACCCGCTTCGGGGTGTCCCCGGAGACCGGACCTCCATTCCCACGGCGCTCGGCTGCCATCTCACCTTCTCGCTCGGGCCGGGCCCGTCGGCTCGGCTCACTCGTCCCTGCCGTTTCTTGGTTCCCGAGCCGGCGACGGCTACGCCTATCGGGGACCGATCGGTTGTGACGCGTGCGGAGCGACCTCTTTGCTCACCGGAAGACGTTGTCCGCCTCGTCCCAGGTGGACAGCTCGTCCGGCACGGTCTGCCGGAGCGGGCGCGAGCGGGCCTGGTACATCGCGTCGATCTCGAACGCGTAATGCTGCACGATGGCGTCCCTGCGCAGCTTCATGGACGGCGTCAGCAAACCGTTGGCCTGGTCGAACTGCTCCGGCAGCACCCGGAAGACCCGGATCGACTCCGAGCGCGACACCGCGCTGTTGGCCGCGGCCACGGCCCGCCCGATCTCCTCCCGCAGGGCGTTCTCCTCCCGGGCCTCCCGGCTCGGCATGTCGCTCTGCAGCGACAGGGAGCCGCGCCAGTACGCCAGGAACTGCGGGTCCAGCGTGATCAGGGCCCCCACGCAGGGGCGGTTGTCGCCGACGACGACCGCCTGGTGGATCAGCGGATGCATCCGCAGCCGCTGCTCCAGTGCGGCCGGGGCGACGTTCTTGCCGCTGCTGGTGACGATGATGTCCTTCTTGCGGCCGGTGATCGTGAGATAGCCCTCGGAGTCGAGCCGTCCGATGTCCCCGGTGGCCAGCCAGCCGCCGCGCAGGATGGTCCGGGTCGCCGACTCGGCGTTGATGTAGCCCTGGAACACCGAGGGCCCGCGGACCAGGATCTCGCCGTCGTCGGCCACGATGATGTCGTTGCCCGGCAGCGCCTGCCCGACGGTGCCCGACATCTCCCGCCCCAGCGGCTGAGCGGTGACGCCGCCGGAGGCCTCGGTGAGGCCGTAGCCGTCGTTGACGTAGATCCCGATGCCCTCGTAGAAGAGGGAGAGTTCGCGGCTGAGGGGCGAGCCGCCGGACGTCGCGCGGACCACCCGGCCGCCGAGCGCGGCCCGCAGCTTGCGGTACACCGTCCGCTCGAACAGGGCGTGCTGCAGCCGCAGATCGAAGCCGGGGCCCGAGCCGCCGCCCAGCCGCTGCCGCTCCAGCGCCGCCGCGAAGTCCCGCGCCGTGTCCGCGGCCCGCTCGAACAGTGCGCCTCTGCCCGTCTCCTGGGCGGCGCGGAGGAAGTTCTTGTAGATCTTCTCCAGGAGGGAGGGAACCGCGCAGAGATAGCTGGGGCGGAACGTGCGCAGGGCCGCCGAGAGCGCCTCCTCGGTCATCTCGGGCTCATGGGCCATCAGCATGCCGCCGCGGATGCACAGGCTCTGTACCAGAAGGCCGTAGACATGGGAGAAGGGCAGGAAGGCGAGCACGGACGCCTGCCGCTCGCCCGGTGGGATCACCGTGTGGCCCCAGCCCTGCAGCAGCGTGTCGCAGGGGCTCGCCAGATTGCGGTGGCTGAGCGCGCAGCCCAGCGCGCGGCCCGTGGTCCCGGAGGTGTAGGTGATGGCCGCGGTGGAGTCCGGCAGCACGATGCGGCGCAGCGACTCGACCGTGGCCAGCGGGATGAAGGCGCCCCGCTCGACCAGCTGGCCCATCGCCCCCGCGTCCAGCTGCCACACGTGGCGCAGCAGCGGCAGCGCCCCGCACACCGAGCCGACCGTCATCACGGCCTGCTCGTCCTCCACCACGACGGCCACACAGCCGGCGTCCCTGAGGATCCACTCCACCTGGTCGCGTGAGGAGGTCGGATAGATGGGGACCACCTCGGCGCCCACCGCCCACAGCGCGTAGCTGAGCACCGTCCACTCGTAGCGGGTTCGCGCCATGATCGCGACGCGGTGGCCGGGCGAGATCCCGGACGCGACCAGCCCCTTGGCCAGGTCCATCACCTCGTCCCGGACCTCGACGGCGGTCACTTCCTCCCAGGTGGCGGAGGAGGGGTCGGGACGGCGGGCGAGCAGCGGAAGGGTGGGTTCGAGGACCGCCATGTCGAAGAGGCTGTCGGCCAGCCCGCCGGTCAGGGGCGCGACGGTGCGGGGAGCGAGGGCGACATCGCGCATGCGCTGCTCCTGAGCTGTACGGAGGGTGACCATGCCGACGGGTTCTGTTGTCGACGGTGCTCGAATCTAGCCCAGGTGAGTGCGGATGGTGACCGGAACGTGCGAAGTTGCGGAGCTGTGATGATCTCGGGGTGGAGGAGGCCCTACTCCTGCGTGTGACGAACGCACGCGATGACGACCTCCCGGAGGCTTCCCGTCCGCTCCAGCAGCTCGCGCTGCATCCGCGCACCTGTGCCGCCGTCCAGGAGCGCGGCACAGCCCGCGCGGGCCTGCTCCAGGTCGCCGCTCTCCGCGAGCGCCTCCTCGACGTGCTGCACCAGCCCCGCCAGCACGTTCTCGGCGGGCAGTCGGCGCATCGTCGCCGGGTGGAGCAGCTCCTTCGTCAGCCCGGAGCGCGCGGCCTGCCAGGACGCCAGCCGGAGCAGGCTCACACTGTGGTCCACCGGCGCGTGGCCCGCCCGCCACTCCCGCGCCGCGGTCTCCACCAGCCCCCGGGCCAGCAGCGCGACGAGGACGGCGGTCCGGGCATGCAGGCACACGTCCGCCACCCGGATCTCCACCGTCGGGTACCGCCGGGACAGCCGGGCGTCGAAGTACACCATTCCCTCGTCGAGGATCACCCCGCTCGCCACCATGTTCGCCACCCGCCGGTGATAGCGCTCGGCCGAGCCGAACACCTCGGTCGGGCCGGCCGACGGCCAGCGCGGCCACACCCGGCTGCGATAGCTGTCGTAGCAGGTGTCCCTGCCCTGCCAGAAGGGGGAGTTGACGCTCAGCGCCGCCAGTACCGACAGCCATGGCCGGATACGGTCCAGGACCGCGACGCCCTCCTCGTCGGACTCGACGGACACATGGACGTGGCAGCCCAGCACGAGCTGCTCCCGCGCCGCGATGCCGTACTGCTGCGCCATCCACTGATAGCGGCTGCTCATGCCGACCGTCGGGCTGACGGGAAGGGGCGAGGAGGCGAGCGCGGCCACCGTGCACCCGATCTCGCTGGCGTGCCGGGCGGCCTCCCGGCGGCAGCGGACGAGATCCGCGCCCAGGTCCGCCATCTCGGCCTGGGGATGCGTGGCGAGCTCCAGCATCTGGCCGTACAGCTCCTTCTCGAACACGCCCTGGTCCTGGCCGCACAGCTGTGCCCGGGCGAGCACGGCCGCGGACAGCGCCTTCGGCTCGCCGGTCTCCGGGTCCACCAGGAGGAGTTCTTCCTCCACTCCGACAGTGCGCACGTGGGCTGCCTCCGGGACATCGCTGCGGATACGCCGTCACCGAGTACCCGCGCGATCGGTCAGTGCAACGGGTTCAGCCAGACCGTCGCGAGAGGGGGCAGGGTGAGCGTGATCGTCCCGTCCTCGGGTTTGAGGTCGTCCGGGTTGGTGACGTCGCTGCCGCCGTAGCACGCGGCGTCGGTGTTGAGGATCTCCCGCCAGACAGGGACGTGGTCCGGAACACCCAGGCGGTAGTCGTGGCGGACGACGGGGGAGAGGTTGGAGACGGCGAGCAGCGGCGAGCCGTCGGCGGCGAACCGCAGGAACGCGAAGACGTTGTCCTCGGCGGCGTCGCCCATCACCCAGCGGAAGCCCGCGGGATCGGTGTCGCGCTGCCACAGCGAGGGTGTACGGAGGTAGACGGTGTTGAGGTCGCGGACCAGGTCCCGTACCCCGCGGTGGTCGGCCTCCGCCCCGTAGGCCGCATCGACCAGCCACCAGTCCGGGCCGTGCGGCTCGGACCACTCGGCGCCCTGTGCGAACTCCTGGCCCATGAAGAGGAGTTGCTTGCCCGGATGGGCCCACATGAAGCCCAGGTACGCACGGTGGTTGGCGCGCTGCTGCCACCAGTCGCCGGGCATCTTCGACACCAACGCCTGCTTGCCGTGGACGACTTCGTCGTGGGAGATGGGCAGGATGTAGTTCTCGCTGTAGGCGTACATCATCGAGAAGGTCATCTCGTTGTGGTGGTACTTGCGGTGGACCGGCTCGTGGGCCATGTAGCCGAGCGAGTCGTGCATCCAGCCCATGTTCCACTTCAGGCCGAAGCCCAGACCGCCGCTCTCGGTGGGGCGCGTCACCCCGTCCCACGCCGTCGACTCCTCGGCGATCGTCACCACACCCGGTGCCCGCCGGTACACGGTCGCGTTCATCTCCTGCAGGAACGCCATCGCGTCCAGGTCCTCGCGCCCGCCGTGCACATTCGGCGTCCACTGGCCGGAGTCGCGCGAGTAGTCGAGGTAGAGCATGGAGGCGACGGCGTCCACCCTCAGGCCGTCGATGTGGAACTCCTCGCACCAGTAGACGGCGTTCGCCACGAGGAAGTTGCGCACCTCGGTGCGCCCGAAGTCGAACTCGTACGTCCCCCAGTCCGGATGCTCGGCACGCCGCGCGTCCCCGGGCTCGTACAGCGGATCCCCGTCGAACCGGGCCAACGCCCAGTCGTCCTTGGGGAAGTGGGCGGGCACCCAGTCCACGATCACCCCGAGGCCGGCCCGGTGCAGGGCGTCCACCAGGTACTTGAGGTCGTCGGGTGTCCCCAGCCGCGGGGTCGGCGCGTAGAAGCCGGTGACCTGGTAGCCCCAGGAACCGGAGAAGGGGTGGTGGGCGACCGGCATGAACTCGACGTGGGTGAAGCCCAGGCCGCTGACGTACGCGGGGAGCTCGTCGGCGAGTTGACGGTAGGTCAGTCCGGGCCGCCAGGAGGGGAGATGGACCTCGTAGACCGAGAAGGGTGCTTCGTGCACCGGGATGTCACCCCGGTGCGCCATCCAGTCGGCGTCGCCCCACTCGTAGTGCGAGGCGTGCACGATCGACGCCGTGTCCGGCGGGACCTCCGCGTGGCGCGCCATCGGGTCGGCCTTGAGGAAACGGCCGCCGTACCGGGAGGTGATCTCGAACTTGTAGCGCGCGCCCTCGCCGATGCCGGGTACGAACAGCTCCCACACGCCCGACGCACCCAGTGAGCGCATGGGCAGTGCCGTCCCGTCCCAGCAGGTGAACTCCCCGGTGACGCGCACCCCTTGGGCGTTCGGCGCCCACACGGTGAACCGGGTGCCGGTGACGCCCTCGTGCGTCATCGGTTCGGCGCCGAGCGCCTTCCACAGCTGCTCGTGCCGGCCCTCGCGGATGAGATGGAGGTCGAGCTCGCCGAGGGCGGGCAGGAAGTGGTACGGGTCCGCCGCCTCGTGCTCGCCGTCGGCGTATCTCACCGCCAGCGTGTACGCGGGGACCGCGTCGAGCGGCAGTACGCCGGAGAAGAGGCCGTCGCCCTCCGAGGTGAGCCTGTGCCGCTCCCCGTCGATGACGACGGCGACCGCACGGGCGTACGGCCGCAGGGCGCGGAAGGCGATCCCGCCCCGCACCTGATGGGCGCCGAGCAGCGCGTGCGGATCGTGATGGCGGCCGGCCAGCAGGCGTTCGCGGTCGCCCGGGTCCAGGGCGGGGGCCGCCCCGGACAGCGCCGGACCGGACGCCTCGGGCAGTGACGTGTCACGCAGGGCCATGGGGTCAGCCTCCTCTCACGGCGAGACGCTCGATCGCCGCCATCGGTACAGGGAGCCAGTCGGGGCGGTGCCGGGCCTCGTACAGCACCTCGTACACGGCTCGGTCGGTCTCGTGGGCGCGCAGCAGTGTGTGCTTCTTGCGCGGGTCCCAGCCGGCCCGCTCGGCATAGCCCGCGCAGTACGCCTCCCGACAGCGGCGGGCCCACTCCGGGCGCCAGGGGCGGCGTTGCCGGGCCGCGTAGTCGAAGGAGCGCAGCATGCCGGCGATGTCCCGCACCGGGGACTGGGCAGCGCGCCGCTCGGCCAGCGGACGGGACGGCTCGCCCTCGAAGTCGATGACGAACCAGTCCCGGCCGGCCCGCAGCACCTGCCCGAGGTGCAGGTCGCCGTGGATGCGCTGGGCGGGCGGCCCGGGATCGCAGGCGACGAGCGCGCCGAAGGCGGTGCGCAGCCCTGGCACGTACGGCCGCAGCGCCGGGACGGCGTGCGCGGCGGCATCCAGCCGGTCGGCCATCGCCACCGCCGTCCGGCCGCCCTCGTCATGCGCCCCGGTGGGGAAGGCGGCGCCCAGCGCGAGATGCACCTCCGCCGTGGCGCGGCCCAGCTCATGGGCCTGCGCGGTGAAGTCGTCGCCCGAGGCGAGCGCCTGCAGGGCCAGCGTCCAGCCGTCGGAGGCGTCGCGCAGAAACGGCTGGAGCACTCCGAGGGTCGCCGCGTGCGGATACGTCGTCCGGAACCACGCCACCGGCGCGGGCACCCGTCGGCAGCCCTGACCGGCGAGCGCGCCGGGCACCTCCAGGTCCGGGTTGACACCGGGCTGGATGCGCCGGAAGACCTTGAGGATGAACTCCTCGCCGTACACCAGCGAGGAGTTGGACTGTTCGGCCTCCAGCACGCGTGGCACCAGCCCGGCGGGCACCTCGGTGGCCGGGTCGGCCTCGAAACGCAGGGGACCCGACGTGCCGGGATGCCGCAACCGCTCCAGCAGCAACTGCGCCGACCGGGGCTCCTGCAGGGCGTCGTACACCGTCAGACCGGCCAGGGGACCGGTCTCCGCCCGGCCGATCAGGGCCGGCCCGTGACGCGGCGACAGATGCTGCCGTACGCCGAGCAGCAGCTGGTAGCAGTCGTGTCCGGCCTGGACGAGCAGATGCAGACAGCCCGGGAACAACTCGGTCAGGGAGAGCAGGCCGAGCTCCGTGACGGGCCGGTCCTTGCCCGCGAACCAGCGCTGCCGCGGCAGCCACTCCCGGAGCAGCCCGGCGAGCGAGGCCATGGGATCGGTGACGACGGTGGGTCTCGGGCTCAGCGATGCGGTCTTCGGCATGGTGACGCGTCCTTTCCTCGGCATACGCTCAAGATCGTCGTCGGCCGATGCGGGATGCGACTCGGGTGAGCCGGAACCAGTAGAAGCCGTGCCCGGCCAGGGTCAGCAGATACGGCAGTTCACCGATCGCCGGGAAACGCACCCCGCCGATCAGCTCCACGGGATGCCGTCCGTCGTACTCGCGCAGGTCGAGCTCGGTCGGCTGGGCGAACCGGGAGAAGTTGTTGACGCACAGCACGAGATCGTCCCCGTACTCGCGCAGGAAGGCCAGGACCGCCGGGTTGGAGGACTGGAGCTCCGTGAAGGAGCCGAGCCCGAAGGCCGGGTTCTGCTTGCGGATCTCGATCATGCGTCGGGTCCAGTGGAGCAGGGAGGACGGGGAGGCCATGGAGGCCTCGACGTTCGTCACCTGGTACCCGTGGACGGGGTCCATGATCGTCGGGAGGTAGAGGCGTCCCGGATCGCAGGAGGAGAAGCCCGCGTTGCGGTCGGGGGTCCACTGCATGGGTGTGCGTACGGCGTCCCGGTCGCCGAGCCAGATGTTGTCGCCCATGCCGATCTCGTCGCCGTAGTAGAGGATCGGCGAGCCGGGCAGCGACAGCAG